>DAIDAU010000117.1 GCA_027310465.1 Rhodocyclaceae bacterium | reverse complement strand
AGCGCATCGGTTACGTCCGCGTCAGCAGCTTCGACCAGAACCCAGAACGGCAGCTCGAACAGATCCAGGTGGATAAAGTGTTCACCGACAAGGCGTCGGGCAAGGACACACGGCGGCCCGAACTGGAACGGCTGCTCGCCTTCGTGCGCGAAGGCGACACGGTCGTGGTGCACAGCATGGATCGTCTGGCGCGCAACCTCGACGACCTGCGCCGCCTGGTGCAGGGCCTCACCCAGCGCGGCGTACGCATCGAGTTCCTTAAGGAGCATTTGACCTTCACCGGCGAGGACTCGCCGATGGCGAACCTGATGCTGTCGGTAATGGGCGCGTTCGCCGAGTTCGAACGCGCCTTGATCCGCGAGCGGCAGCGCGAGGGCATCGCGCTCGCCAAGCAGCGCGGGGCCTACCGTGGCAGGAAGAAATCCCTGTCGTCTGAGCGTATTGCCGAACTGCGCCAACGTGTCGAGGCTGGCGAGCAAAAGACCAAGCTGGCTCGTGAATTCGGAATCAGTCGCGAAACCCTGTATCAATACTTGAGAACGGATCAGTAAATATGCCACGTCGTTCAATCCTGTCCGCCGCCGAGCGCGAAAGCCTGCTGGCGTTGCCGGACACCAAGGATGAGTTGATCCGTCACTACACGTTCAGCGAAACCGACCTCTCCATCATCCGGCAGCGGCGCGGCCCGGCCAACCGGCTGGGCTTCGCCGTGCAGCTCTGTTACCTGCGCTTTCCTGGTGTCATCCTGGGCGTCGATGAGCCGCCGTTTCCGCCCTTGTTGAAACTGGTCGCCGACCAGCTCAAGGTCAGCGTCGAAAGCTGGGACGAATACGGGCAGCGGGAGCAGACCCGGCGCGAGCACCTGGTCGAACTGCAAACGGTGTTCGGCTTCCAGCCCTTTACCATGGGCCACTACCGGCAGGCCGTCCAGTTGCTGACCGAGATGGCCTTGCAGACCGACAAGGGCATCGTGCTGGCCAGCACCTTGATCGAGCACCTGCGGCAGCAGTCGGTCATTCTGCCTGCCCTCAACGCCGTCGAGCGGGCGAGCGCCGAAGCAATCACCCGCGCCAACCGGCGCATCTACGATGCCTTGGCCGAACCGCTGTCGGACGCGCATCGCCGCCGCCTCGACGATCTGCTCAAGCGTCGGGACAACGGCAAAACGACCTGGCTGGCCTGGCTGCGCCAATCGCCCGTCAAACCGAATTCGCGGCACATGCTGGAACACATCGAACGCCTCAAAGCGTGGCAGGCGCTCGACCTGCCTTCTGGCATCGAGCGGTCGGTGCACCAGAACCGCCTGCTCAAGATCGCCCGTGAGGGTGGCCAGATGACGCCCGCCGACCTGGCCAAGTTCGAGGCGCAGCGACGCTATGCCACCCTGGTGGCGCTTGCCATCGAGGGCATGGCCACCGTCACCGACGAAATCATCGACCTGCACGACCGCATCCTGGGCAAGCTGTTCAACGCCGCCAAGAACAAGCATCAGCAGCAATTCCAGGCGTCCGGCAAGGCGATCAACGCCAAGGTGCGGCTGTTCGGCCGCATCGGCCAGGCGCTGATCGAGGCCAAGCAGGCGGGCCGCGATCCGTTCGCCGCCATCGAGGCCGTCATGTCCTGGGATGCCTTCGCCGAGAGCGTCACCGAAGCGCAGAAGCTTGCGCAGCCCGAGGACTTCGATTTCCTGCACCGCATCGGCGAAAGCTACGCCACGCTGCGCCGCTACGCGCCGGAATTCCTTGCCGTGCTCAAGCTGCGGGCCGCTCCCGCCGCGAAGGACGTGCTCGACGCCATCGAGGTGTTGCGCGGCATGAACAGCGACAACGCCCGCAAGGTGCCCGCCGACGCGCCGACCGAGTTCATCAAGCCGCGCTGGCAGAAGCTGGTCATGACCGACACCGGCATCGACCGGCGCTACTACGAACTGTGCGCGCTGTCGGAGATGAAGAACGCGTTGCGTTCCGGCGACATCTGGGTGCAGGGGTCGCGCCAGTTCAAGGACTTCGAGGACTACCTGGTGCCGCCCGCGAAATTCGCCAGCCTCAAGCAGGCCAGCGAATTGCCGCTGGCCGTGGCCACCGACTGCAACCGGTACCTGAACGACCGGCTGACGCTGCTGGAAACACAGCTTGCCACCGTCAACCGTATGGCGACGGCCAACGAGCTGCCGGACGCCATCATCACCGAGTCAGGCTTGAAGATCACGCCGCTCGACGCGGCGGTACCCGACACCGCCCAAGCGCTGATCGACCAGACGGCAATGATCCTGCCGCACGTCAAGATCACCGAACTGCTGCTGGAGGTGGACGAATGGACGGGCTTCACTCGGCATTTCGCGCATCTGAAATCGGGCGACCCGGCCAAAGACAAGAACCTGTTGCTGACCACGATCCTCGCCGACGCGATCAACCTGGGCCTGACCAAGATGGCGGAGTCTTGCCCCGGCACGACCTACGCCAAGCTGGCTTGGCTGCAAGCCTGGCACATCCGCGACGAAACCTACGGGGCGGCGCTGGCCGATCTGGTCAACGCACAGTTCCGCCATCCCTTCGCCGAGCACTGGGGCGACGGCACCACCTCATCGTCGGACGGCCAGAACTTCCGCACCGGCAGCAAGGCCGAGAGCACCGGCCACATCAACCCGAAATACGGGAGCAGCCCAGGGCGGACGTTCTACACCCACATTTCTGACCAGTACGCGCCATTTCACACCAAGGTCGTGAACGTCGGCGTGCGCGATTCGACCTACGTGCTCGACGGCCTGCTGTACCACGAGTCCGACTTGCCGATCGAGGAGCATTACACCGACACGGCGGGCTTCACCGATCACGTCTTCGCCCTGATGCACCTCCTGGGCTTCCGCTTCGCGCCGCGCATCCGCGACCTGGGCGACACCAAGCTCTACATCCCGAAGGGCGACGCCGCCTATGACGCGCTGAAACCCATGATCGGCGGCACGCTCAACATCAAGCACGTCCGCGCCCATTGGGACGAAATCCTGCGGCTGGCCACCTCGATCAAGCAGGGCACGGTGACGGCCTCCCTGATGCTCCGAAAGCTCGGCAGCTACCCACGCCAGAACGGCCTGGCCGTGGCGCTCCGCGAGCTGGGCCGCATCGAGCGCACGCTGTTCATCCTGGACTGGCTGCAAAGCGTGGAACTGCGCCGCCGCGTGCATGCCGGCCTGAACAAGGGCGAGGCGCGCAATGCGCTGGCCAGGGCAGTGTTTTTCAACCGCCTGGGTGAAATCCGCGACCGCAGTTTCGAGCAGCAGCGCTACCGGGCTAGCGGCCTCAATCTGGTAACGGCTGCCGTCGTGTTGTGGAACACGGTCTATCTGGAACGGGCTGCGCACGCGCTGCGTGGCAACGGCCATGCCGTTGATGACGCGCTGTTGCAGTACCTGTCGCCGCTCGGTTGGGAGCACATCAACCTCACCGGCGATTACCTCTGGCGCAGCAGCGCCAAGATCGGCGCGGGCAAGTTCAGGCCGCTACGACCGCTGCAACCGGCTTAGCGTGCTTTATTTTCCGTTTTCTGAGGCGACCCCAACTTCGACACCACGCCATGCCAGTCCGAGGCCACCAGCCCCAACTGTTCGCTGGCGCAAAGCGTTTGTACGTCGACCTCGCCAACTTCCCCGCTGCCGATCGGCATCGATCCTGCGGCCGTGGCGCCGGATGGCTGCTACCAGCGGACAGACACCTATGCCTGCCTGACAGGCAAAGCGGACAACGAGTGCGCGCAGTATTCGAGCAATCCGAAATGCTCGCTTTCGTCTTCGACTTGCAGCGACCAGGACAAGCTCAACGGTCAGTGTCTGTACCAGGCGCAAACCTACCAGTGCGAAACGACGCCGGCGTCGACCAAGACCGTGCTCGACTGCGCCGGACAACAGTTTTGCCTGGGCGGCAACTGCTTTAATCGCGGCTACACGCCGGACAAGGATTTCGGTACGGCGATGGCGATGATGGAAACCGCGCGCGAGGGCGGCGTTTATGGCGATGCCGACAGCCTGTTCGGCGGGCAAGAGGGCAAATGCACGATCAAGCTGTTTGGACTGGCGAATTGCTGCAAGACGAGTGGGGGCGGGGCGGCCTTCTCGAATTCGGCGTTGATTCGTGCGGCCGCCGAAACGGGAAAACAAGCGCTCGACGCTGGCTCGGCCTATGTTTATGACGCGCTTTATGATGCCTCTACGCTACAGAAAGGGCTAGGGGCGGCTCTGGGCGCCGTTGGCGCGGATGGACTATTCAACCCATCGTTCGGTTTCTATGGTTTTTCGTATCAGTTTCTGCCGAGCCAGGGGTTCGTCTACGTTGGCTTCGATCCCACATCCTTAGCAATACAAGTCGGCTTGATTATCCTCTCGGACTTGATGTCCTGCGGCCAGGATGAACAAATGCTTGCGTTGAAACGCGGCCAGAACTTATGTCACTCGGTTGGAACCTACTGCTCCCAAGAGCTTAGCTTGCTGCTTTTCAAGATTTGCATTGAGCATACGCAGTCCTACTGCTGCTACAACTCGCGGCTCGCGCGCATCATCAACGAGCAGGGGCGCGGACAAATCGGGAAGGGATGGGGTAGCCCGGAAAGCCCTCAATGCGGCGGCTTCACGCAAGCCGAGTTCGCACGCCTCGATTTCTCGACGATGGATTTGTCGGAGTTCATCGGCGAGATCATGGCGAACGTTACATTACCGGACAGCGGCGCCATGCGCAGCGAGGCGCAGAGCCGGATTCAGACGAAAATGCAGAATTACTACGATCAAGGGGGGAAGTAAAGGTATTCTACTTGCATTGAAGCGTTATGATCTTACGAGGGCGGCAATGAAGAATCCAACGAGCTTCCGGTTGCGGACGACGCGCTGGTATTGCTTGCGTGGCTTGCCGATCATCTTGGTGTCAGCCAAGCAGCTGTGATTGAGGTGGCAGTGAGACAGCTGGCGAAAAGGAGAAGATGAAATGAAAAAGACTGCTTGCATGGTTCTTGTCTGCATCGCCGCCATGCTCTCTATTTCGGCGCAGGCGGAAGTAGTGACGGTCGTTTTTTCGGATAGGAATTTACCTGCCGTCGAAAGCGGAACGGAGTTCTCTACCGGGTGGACCGTCACCAAGGGATCGTCCAGGCCATCGCGGGACGCGGTGTTGAAACTGGCATCCATCCTCAAGGAGCATGGGTACGTTAGCGGTTCGCAGGGGTTTTCCGCAACCATCGGGAAGATGGTACTTATTGTGAACGCCGGCGATGAGAAAAAGATCGTAACAGCAGCCGATCTTGCCGACTACAAAGACCTATCCGTGGCGTCAGGTGTTGCCGCCATCAAAGAAGCCGAAGAAGCGGCTCGACAAGGCGGAAAGGGCGGGGTTCGTGGGCCGTTCGACATGGACGCCGGGGTAATGCAACAAGGCTCCAAATTGACGGGAAGCGGTGCCGACGGAATCATTATCGGCATGTTGGGTGGATTGATTGGCGGCATTGTCGACGCACACGCTCTCGAAAAGACCGATCTGCAAATCCCCGAGGGCGTTGCAGTGCTGAAAGGATATTATTGGTCCGCCGGAAGCGATAGAAAGCAGTCCAGCGCGGCGACGGTGTACATT
>DAIDAU010000495.1 GCA_027310465.1 Rhodocyclaceae bacterium | reverse complement strand
GGACCTTCCTCACTGACCAGCAGCCGGTTCTCGGGAACGGCACGCCGCGCATGAACCGGGGCCGCGGCGGCCGAACTTGGGGCGCTCACCGGCAGCGGGCTCTTCCCGGGCGCCAGGACGACCGAGAGCACATTTGCAGTTTCGCCCTCGCGGTCCCGGAAAACGGCCGGCCAGAGGAGAAACAAGTGCAATGCGCAAGACACCGCCAGGGCAGACCGGAATCTCTCCCGCTTCCGCATGGTTGGAAAATTGACATCAATCTGATAAGGTTCAGGGACTTCGGATTCTAGACGAGATGGGCTCCTACCCCCTGATCCTCACGCTAGACCAGCACGGCGTCCCACATCGCTGGGTGAGCTGGCAGCATGCCTGTTTCTATTACGCCAAGGACCTCGTCGCCTGGACCATCGGCGAACACAGCTTCCTGATCCACGGCGGCTTCAACCGCCTCACCGGCGAGCGCTCCTCGATCGAGACCAACAGCATCATCGCGATCAAGGGCAAGGCCTTGGCGGGCCGCTCGCTGCACCAGGTTCCGCCGCTGTCCAATCGCGAACTGTTCCACCGCGACCGCCATATCTGCGCCTACTGCGGCACGGTCCTGCCGGGATCGCGCCTGACGCGCGACCATATCGTTCCCGTGTCGCAGGGCGGCCGCGACGGCTGGATGAACGTCGTCACCGCCTGCCGTCCCTGCAACCAGACCAAGAGCGGCCGCACGCCCGAGCAGGCCGGCATGCAGCTGATCTACGCGCCCTACGTGCCGAACAAGGCCGAATACCTGATCCTCTGCAACCGCAACATCCTCGCCGACCAGATGGATTTCCTGGCGCGGCACGTGCCCTCGCAAAGCCGCGTCAAGCTCTCGGCTTAGTCCCGCCGCTTCTTGGTTTCCGCTAAGCCGCTCACCTCGTATCGCCCCTATTGGGCCCGGCGCTTCGGCGTCGCGCCTTTCCTGCCGATGTCGCGCGCCGAGATGGACGCCCTCGGCTGGGACTCGTGCGACGTCGTGCTGGTCACCGGCGACGCCTACATCGACCATCCGAGCTTCGGCATGGCGCTGATCGGCCGCGTGCTGGAGGCGCAGGGCTTTCGCGTCGGCATCATCAGCCAGCCGGACTGGCGCTCCGCGGCCGACTTCCGCAGGCTGGGCCGGCCGAACCTGTTCTTCGGCGTCACCGCCGGCAACATGGATTCGATGGTCAATCGCTACACCTCGGAGCGCAAGATCCGCTCGGACGACGCCTACACGGCGGACGGCGCGCCGGGCAAGCGGCCCGACCGCGCCGTCGTCGTCTACGCCCAGCGGGCGCGCGAGGCCTTCGCCGACGTGCCGGTGGTGATCGGCGGCATCGAGGCGAGCCTGCGGCGCATCGCCCACTACGACTACTGGTCGGACAAGGTGCGCCGCTCGATCCTGCCCGACAGCAAGGCCGACCTGCTGCTGTTCGGCAACGCCGAGCGCGCCCTCGTCGAGCTCGCCCATCGCCTCGCCGCGGGCCAGGCGATGGGCGGCATCCGCGACCTGCGCGGCACGGCCTTCATGGCGCCGCGCGGCTGGACGCCGAGTCCCGACTGGCAGGAGGCCGGCGCGGCGAAACAGGACGCCGCGCGCGAGCGCTGCTACATCCGCCTGCCCGCCTACGAGGAGGTCGCCGCGGACGCCACCGTCTACGCCCAGGCCTCGCGCGCCTTCCATCTCGAATCGAATCCCGGCAATGCGCGCTGCCTCGCGCAGGCCCACGGCGAGCGCGACGTCTGGCTCAATCCGCCGCCGATTCCGATGACCACCGCCGAGATGGATCACATCTACGGCCTGCCCTACGCGCGCGCGCCGCATCCGGCCTACGCCGGCGCGCGCATTCCCGCGTGGGAGATGATCCGCCACTCGATCAGCATCATGCGCGGCTGCTTCGGCGGCTGCACCTTCTGCTCGATCACCGAGCACGAGGGACGCATCATCCAGAGCCGCTCGGAGGCGTCGATCCTGCACGAGATCGAGGAAATCCGCGACAAGACCGAGGGTTTCACCGGCGTCATCTCCGATCTCGGCGGCCCGACCGCGAACATGTACCGCATGGCGTGCGGGGACAAGGCCGTCGAGGCGAGCTGCCGCCGCCTGTCGTGCGTCTATCCGGAGATCTGTCCGCGCCTGGGCACAGAGCACGCGCCATTGATCGCGCTCTACCGCAAGGCGCGCGCGCTGCCGGGCATCAAGAAGATCCTGATCGGCTCGGGCCTGCGCTACGACCTCGCCGTGCGCTCGCCGGAATACGTCAAGGAGCTCGTCAGCCATCACGTCGGCGGCTACCTGAAGATCGCCCCCGAGCACACCGAGGCCGGACCGCTGTCGAAGATGATGAAGCCGGGCATGGCGACCTACGAGAAGTTCAAGCGCATGTTCGACGCCGCCTCGCAAGCCGCCGGCAAGGAACAGTACCTGATCCCCTACTTCATCGCCGCGCATCCGGGCACCACCGACGAGGACATGCTCGAGCTCGCGCTCTGGCTCAAGCGCAGCGGCTTCCGCCTCGACCAGGTGCAGACCTTCCTGCCGACGCCGCTCGCCCTGGCCACCGCGATGTACCACACGGAGAAGAACCCGCTGCGCCGCATCGACGCGGAAAGCGAGCGGGTGGCCGCCGTGCGCGGCGCCCGGCAGCGCAAGCTGCACAAGGCCTTCC
>DAIDAU010000482.1 GCA_027310465.1 Rhodocyclaceae bacterium | reverse complement strand
AGCGCGTGGTGGTCGTTCTCCGCAAGGTGGTCGCAGACGCCCGAGACGCGCGTATGCACGTCGCCGCCGCCGAGGTCTTCGGCGCTCACCACTTCGCCCGTGGCGGCCTTCACCAGCGGCGGGCCGCCGAGGAAGATCGTGCCCTGGTTGCGCACGATGATCGACTCGTCCGACATGGCGGGAACGTAGGCGCCGCCGGCCGTGCACGAGCCCATGACGACGGCGATCTGCGGGATGCCGAGCGCGGAGAGGTTGGCCTGGTTGTAGAAGATGCGGCCGAAATGCTCGCGGTCGGGAAACACTTCGTCCTGCATCGGCAGGAAGGCGCCCCCGGAATCGACGAGGTAGAGGCAGGGCAGCCGGTTCTCCAGCGCGATTTCCTGCGCGCGCAAGTGCTTCTTCACCGTAAGCGGATAGTAGGTGCCGCCCTTCACCGTCGCATCGTTGGCGACGATCATGCATTCGACGCCGTTCACGCGGCCGATGCCGGTGACGACGGAGGCGGCGGGAACATCGCCGCCGTACATGCCGTAAGCCGCCAGCGGCGACAGTTCGAGGAAGGAGGTGCCGGGATCGAGCAGGCCGTTCACGCGGTCGCGCGCCAGCAGCTTGCCGCGCGCGAGATGCTTCTGCCGCGCCTCCTCGGAGCCGCCGCGCGCGACCCGCTCGGTCTTGGCGCGCAAGTCGTCGACCAGCGCGCGCATGGCGGCCGCATTGGCCTTGAACTCCTCCGAGCGCGTGTCGATGCTCGACTTGATGACGGACATCAGAAGCCTCCGGTCTCCAGCCACTTCTCGATCTGCGGCAGGCGATCCGCTCCCCAGAACGGCTCGCCGTCGATGACGACATAGGGCGCGCCGAACATGCCCATGGCGATCGATGCGTCGCATTCCTGCTTGAGGCGATCCTTGACCTCCTGCGTGCCGAGCGCGGCGGCCAGCTCGTCGCCGTTCGCCCCGGCCGCCTTCGCCAGTTCGATGGTCACCGCCGGATCGGCGACGTCGCGGTTGTCGACGAAGTAGCCGCGGAACACCGCATGCGCGAACCTTCTCGCCAGTGCGCAATCGCGGTCATGCAGCCAGTAGTAGGCGCGCGAAGGCGCCAGCATCGCCAGCGGAAACTTGTCGGGCTGGCGGTAGGGAATGCCGAGGAAGCGGGCCGAGCGCAGGAAGTCGCGCGCGCTGTATTCGCCCTTGAGCGGCACGTTGAGCAGCGGCTGGCTGCCGGTGACCTTGAAGATCGCACCGAGCAGCACCGGCTTCCACTTCACTTTGCGCCCGTGCTTCGCCGCGAGGTCGTCGAGCTTCTCGCTCATCAGGTAGGAATAGGGCGAGGTGAAGTCGAACCAGAATTGGATGGGCTCCGCCATGATCGATTCTCCCCTTTCAATGCAGCGCCGGGGCGCAGCCGCAATCGCGTGCCGCCTGCTGCAGCGCCTTGTCCAGCGTCCAAAGCCGCAGCCGGCCGATCAGCGCGGCGGCGAGCAGATGAGTGTCCACGTAGCCGAGGCCCCGGCCGGCAAGGCGGCGCTCCGCAATCAGGTGCATCACCTCGTCATGGCTGGCGGCGGAACAACGGTGCAGCAAATGCATCATGGCCAGCTTCTCGCGGCTCAGTCCTCCGAGGCAGAGTTCGCCGACGACGTGATCGTGAATCACGATGTCGCCGCCGGCGAGGAAGCTGCTCATCTGCGGATTGCCATGCCGCAAATGGTCGACCCAGACCGACGTGTCGGCGAGAATCTTCACGCTGCCGTCAGCCCTTCTTCGGTCGGCTGCGTCGCGCCGTGCCATAAGGCGCGGCTTCGGGTTCCGCAACGCGCAGCGCGGCGCCGCGGCGCCGCGGCGCCGCGCCCAGCGCGGGTTCGCTCCCGCCCAGCAGGGCCAATCGCTTCGAAGCGATCTGATGACGCAGCGCCATCAGGGCTTCGCGCAGCAGTTGCGACCGGTCATGGATGCCGCTGAGTTGTTCGACGTCGGCAAGCAGGTCGTCATCGAGGGTAACGGTGGTTCTCATGGAATGCTCCGGAAGGCCGTATAGCATCAAATATAGCATCAAATGGTGCGTTTCATGATGACGGCGCTACGGCGCGGCCGATCACCAGCCGCTGGATATCCGACGCGCCTTCATAGATCTGGCAGACGCGCACGTCGCGGTAGATGCGTTCCACCGGAAAATCGGATACGTAGCCGTACCCGCCGTGAATCTGGATGGCATCGGAACAGATCTTCTCCGCCATCTCGGAGGCGAACAGCTTGGCCATGCTCGCCTCCTTGAGGCAGGGCAGCCCGGCGTCCCTCAAAGACGCTGCGTGCCAGACCAACTGCCGCGCCGCTTCGATCTGCGTCGCCATGTCTGCGAGGCGGAAGCTCACCGCCTGGTGCTGGATGATCGGCACGCCGAACGCTTGGCGTTCCTGCGCATACTTCACCGCCGCTTCCAGGGCGGCGCGCGCCATGCCGACCGCTTGCGAGGCGATGCCGATGCGGCCGGCTTCGAGATTCGAGAGGGCGATGCGGTAGCCGTCGCCTTCGGCGCCGATCAGATGGTCGGCGGGGATGCGGCAGTCCTCGAAGAGGATCTGCGCGGTGTCGGAGGCGTGCTGGCCGAGCTTCTCCTCGATACGTGCGACCACATAGCCCGGCGTGTCCGTGGGCACGAGGAAGCAGGAGATGCCCTTCTTGCCGGCCGCCGGATCGGTGACTGCGAAAACGATCGCGATCTGGCCGTTCTTGCCAGAGGTGATGAACTGCTTGACGCCGTTCAGCACCCAGTGGTCGCCGTCCTTCACTGCGCGCGTCCTGATCGCACTGGCGTCGGAGCCGACGTGCGGCTCGGTCAGGCAGAAGCAGCCGAGCAGTTCGCCGACCGCCGCGCCCCGCAGCCAGCGCTGCTTCTGCGCGTCGCTGCCGTACTTCGTCAGGATGCCGCAGACCAGGGAGTTCTGCACCGACAGGATCGTCGAAGTCGCGCCGTCGCCGGCGGCGATCTCCTCGAGCGCGACGGCGAGCGTCAGGTAGTCGAGTCCCGCGCCGCCCCACTCCTCCGGCACCGCCATGCCCCAGACGCCGAGCGCTGCGAGTTCCTGCAGGGCCTCCTTCGGGAAAGTGGCGTTGCGATCCCACTCGGGCGACTTCGGCGCCAGTTGCTCGCGCGCGAAGTCGCGCAGCGTGTCGCGGATCATCTGCTGCGATTCGTTGAGGATCATCGGGTGGGCTCCGGGATGATGCGCGGCGCCGGCTGCTGCTGCGTCAGCGCCACGCCGATGAGAACGAGCGCGCCGCCGACCAGCACCGAAACGCCGAGCCGCTCGTCGAGCAGCCAGGCGCCGGCGAGCACCGCGGCGACGGGCACGAGGTTGATGAAGATCGAAGCGCGCGCCGCGCCGATGCGCGCCACCGCCTGGTTGAACCAGGTGAAGCCAAGCGTGGTGCCGAGCAGCGCGAGGAACAGGATGCAGGTCCACACCAGCGGCGGGTAGCTCGGCGCGAGCGCCGCGGGGCGATCGAAGAGCGCCGTCGCCAGCAGCATCGCGCAGCCGAGCGCACTGCTGTAGGCGGTGGCGACGAGGGGCGGCAGCGTCTGCGTCGCGCGGCGGCCGATCAGCGTGTAGGCGGCCCACAGGACTGCACAGCCGAGGATGAGAAGCTCGCCCGCGCCGACTTCGCCTCCGAACGGCGCCAGCGGCGAGCCGTGGCCGATGACCGTGAGACAGCCGACCAGCGCGACGGCGCTGCCGGCCGCTTTCCGCGGCGTCAGATGTTCATGCGCAAGCCAGGCCGCGGCCAGCGTCACGATCACCGGGTTGAGCGCCACGACGAGTGCGGCCTGTCCGGCCGCGAGGCGCTGCAGGCCGTAGAGGAAGCAGAGGTTGTAGAGGAAGATGCCCGTGAGGCCGAGGCCGGCGATCAGCTTCCACTCGCGGCGCGTCGGCCGCGGCAGGCCGCCGTGGCGCCACGCGACCAGCATGAGCAGCGACGCGCTCGCCAGCAGGAAGCGCCACACGGCGATCGCCAGCGGCGGCGCCTCGAGCACCGCATAGCGGCCCGCGACCCAGGTGCCGCCCCAGATAGCCATGGTGACGAAGAGCTTGAGGTAAGTGCCGAGCAATTACGGCAACTCGATCGCGACGGCGGTGGCCTCGCCGCCGCCGATGCAGAGGCTGGCGATGCCGCGCTTCTTGCCGTACTTGCGCAGCGCGCCGATCAGCGTGACGATGACGCGCGCGCCCGAAGCGCCGATCGGGTGGCCGAGCGCGCAGGCGCCGCCGTGCACGTTGACCTTGTCCGCCGGCAGTTCGAGGTCGCGCATCGCCGCCATGGTGACCACGGCGAAGGCCTCGTTGATTTCCCACAGGTCGACGCTCGCCGCGCTCCAGCCGGTCTTCGCCAGCACCTTCCTGATCGCGCCGATCGGCGCGGTGGTGAACAGATTCGGCTCCTGCGCGTGCGTCGCGTGCGCGACCAGCGTCGCGATCGGCGCCAGCCCCATCATGTTGGCGATCGAGCGCTTCGCCATGACGAGCGCGGCGGCGCCGTCGGAGATCGACGAGGAGTTGGCGGCGGTCACGGTGCCGTCCTTGCGGAAGGCCGGCTTCAAGTGCGGAATCTTTTCGAGGTTGGCCTTGAACGGGCCCTCGTCGCGAGCGATCACCGTGTCGCCTTTCTTGCCGGCGACCGTTACTGGCGCAATCTCCCAGGCGAACGAACCGTCCTCGTTGGCCTTCTGCGCGCGCATCAGCGAGCGGATGGCGAACTCGTCCTGCGCGCCGCGCGTGAAGCCGTAGGACTGCGCGCAGTCCTCGGCGAAGGTGCCCATCAGGCGGCCCTTGTCGTACGCGTCCTCGAGGCCGTCGAGGAACATGTGATCGAAGATCTGGCCGTGGCCGAGGCGGTAGCCTGCGCGCGCCTTGGGCAGCAGATACGGCGCGTTGGTCATCGACTCCATGCCGCCCGCGACCATCAGGTTGACGCTGCTGGCGAGCAGCATGTCGTGCGCGAACATGGCCGCGCGCATGCCGGAACCGCACATCTTGTTCACCGTCGTGCAGCCGGTGGCGAGCGGCAGCCCGGCGCCGAGACTGGCCTGGCGCGCGGGCGCCTGGCCCTGACCGGCCGGCAGCACGCAGCCCATGATGACTTCGTCGATCTGCTCGGGCCGGGTGCCGGCGCGCTCCACGGCGGCCTTGATCGCGGCGCTGCCGAGTTGCGCGCAGGTGAGCGAAGCGAAGTCGCCCTGCATGCCGCCCATCGGCGTGCGGGCGGCGGAGACGACCACGACGGGATCGTTCATGTTCAGTTCCTTTAAGCAGTTTCGTTGAAAAGTTCGCGGCCGATCAGCATGCGGCGGATCTCCGACGTGCCGGCGCCGATCTCGTAGAGCTTGGCGTCGCGCCACAGGCGGCCGGTCGGATACTCGTTGATGTAGCCGTTGCCGCCGAGCGTCTGGATCGCCTCCCCGGCCATCCAGGTCGCCTTCTCCGCGGCGTAGAGTATCGCGCCCGCGGCATCCTTGCGCAGCGTGCGCGAGTGATCCTGGCGGTCGCAGGCCTTGCCGACCGCGTAGACGTAGGCGCGCGTCGCCTGCCAGGTCGAGTACATGTCGGCGACCTTGCCCTGCATCAGCTGGAATTCGCCGATGGCCTGGCCGAACTGCTTGCGGTCATGCACGTAGGGCACCACCACATCCATGCAGGCCTGCATGATGCCCAGCGGGCCGCCGGAGAGCACGCTGCGCTCGAAGTCCAGGCCCGACATCAGGACGTTGACGCCACGGCCGACGCCGCCCAGCACGTTTTCTTCCGGGACTTCGCAATCCTGGAACACCAGTTCGCCGGTGTGGGAGCCGCGCATGCCGAGCT
>DAIDAU010000406.1 GCA_027310465.1 Rhodocyclaceae bacterium | reverse complement strand
CGCTCGTCGACCGCGACATGCCGGTGATCGCCGTGGCGCCCAACGACGCGCTGCTGGAAAAGCTGAAGTCCAACCTGCAGGAGGTGCGGGCGCGCGGCGGGGAACTCTACGTCTTCGCCGACGCCGACTCGGAAGTGTCGGCCAGCGAAGGCATCCACGTCCTGCGGCTGCCCGAGCACTACGGCGTCCTCTCGCCCGTGCTGCACGTCGTGCCCCTGCAGCTGCTCGCCTACCACGCAGCGCTGGTCAAGGGCACCGACGTGGACAAGCCGCGCAACCTCGCCAAATCGGTTACGGTGGAATAGCTCGAGCTGCTTGCGGCTGACTAGAGGGAATAAAGTTGGTCGGATTCGAATAAAGGTGGTCGGGATCCGATAGCCGGTAATCGGCCATTGCGGACGTTCAGCTGATCTCAAGGAGTGGGATCAGATGCCAGATGCAGGTCGCGAGGTGGTCGGATAACGACCGCTTTCTGGCGGCAAACTGCGTCCATTTGTTAGGCCGCAGCCGGTCAGAAGTGGGCCTACCCGAAGCCGGATTGGATGAACTCGTGACGTCTGCTCACCGTACCAAAAGTCGCCATTCGCGCAACCCGCCCCTCTCCTCCCGAGGTCGGGCGGGCGCCTGCTACGCCCGTCGGCTGGCTACCTTTTTCGGTTTCGCTGGCGCCTTCTTCGGCGCGCGCCGGGATGGCGCCGGTTTTGCGGTCTTCTCGGCGGGTTTGTGCGGGAAGATGGCGGTCGGATCCACGTGGCCGACCCTGAACTTGAACTCGTAGGGACGCCCATTGAGCGTCAGCACGATACGATAGATGCCGAATTCCGGGATGGGGAACGGTTGAACCGGGACAACCAAACTCGCTGTCGTGCCCGGTTGTGTTTCGAGGATCCGCTCGGTCATCCCTTGCCCAAGCATTTCCCCTTTTGGACCGTACAGATCCACGCGATACTTGAACGGGCCTTGCCCGTCCAACACGCGCACAAGGAACGTCAGACCAGGGAGCGCCATCCCCGCCGCTCCTTCTGGGAGAGCAGGTGGCAATGTCTCGTTCAGCAAAACGACGTCGCCCGAATACAGGCCGAGCATGGTCAATTTCCCGCCCGCCTCCTGACGTACAGCATCAGCAAGGATGAATTGAACGTTCTTGGGAAACACGCGTGCCATTACGCAGCCCTCCTAACCAGCGCCAACTGTGGTTTGCCCACCGTACCCGTCGCTCCTGACGTTTCGGTGCCAACCAGGAAGTGTCCGTCTTCACCTTTCACGGGGACTTCACATACGGAGCCGCTGCTGGCGCCGGCGCGCAGTTCATGTTGTTCCTGTCCGGCGGCGGTCGTCACATTAACCGTGACCTCCGGTCGGAGGCCGGCAAGTGCGGCCATATCCAACAAGGATTCCACCGAGAAGAGGTGAATCTTGCCTCGCATGAGGTCGGACATGCGCGGCTGCGTCACGCCGAGCCGATGCGCGGCTTCCGCCTGCGTCCGCTGGGTCTTTGCCCACAACTGGACGGCCATCATCAGTCTGGATCGAACGCGCATGCTGGTCGCCTCGGTGACCGTGTCCTCGATGGCATCCCATACGCTGAAGAAACGTTGTTCGTCGCTCATTTTTCAATGCTCCCGCATCAATTCCCTGTACCGCGTTTGTGCCAGCGCAATATCGCGCGGGCTGGTTTGTTCTGTCGTCTTCTGAAAGCAATGCAAAACGTGAATGGCATCAGGCAGTTTCGTGAGGTAGATCACTCGGAAGGCTCCGGACTCGTCCCGAATCCTGATTTCCCGCACGCCGGCGCCGATTGTGGTCATCGGCTTCCAATCGTCGGGGTCCTGGCCTTGCTGAACCTTGTCGAGTTGAAACCCTGCCTGCCTCCTCGCGTCAGGCGGGAACGCTCGCAAGTCGTTCTGAGCACTGCCGCAAAAGGAGACCGGTTTGATCGTCATACCGGGAAATATACAAGAACTTGTAACGGTTTAACAAGCGCCACGTGAAGATAGTCCTGCAGGTACCCCTAATGGGCCCGGGCGATTGCCCCTCGGGCGCGGTCGAACTTCTGTCTCCTTCATTGGGCATTCGTCTGCTCTAAGCCGGTTGTGCTCCATGCCGAACGTCTGCTTCCGGGCGGCGAGATCTCAGTGACCGTTTTTCGCCGGTGAATCCGAAGAGAGGACAGTCTCTACTTTGCCCACTCCGGGCATTCGGCTTTCTCCATAGCAGCCGGTCATCGAACTCCAAGTTTGCGAGTTTGATCTCTACGAAGCAGACCTTGGTGACCGCACGCAACTTGCCCACTCCGGGCATTCGGCTTTCTCCATAGCAGCCGGTCACCGAACTCCAAGTTCTGCGAGTTTGATCTCTACGAAGCAGACCTTGGTGACCGCACGCAACTTGCCCGTTGCGGACCTCGTCGTACATGGAAATCCGGGAATTTGGCGACCGGTCCAGTTAGGAAGCGGACACCAGTCCAGTGCCGGCTATTTCAGATTCTTGGCGAAGAAGTCGGAGATCTTGTCGAAAGGAATCTTGTCCATACGATCATACAGATCGGTATGAATGGCGCCCCTGATGATCATGAGTTCCTTCGGCTGTGCTGCGGCCTTGTAGGCATCTTCACTGAAATAGCGCGAGTGCGCGTTCTCACCGGCGATGAGCAGGATCGGACGGGGCGAAATCTCGCTGATGTAGGTCAGCAGCGGCATATTCATGAACGACATCGGAGCCGTCGCCGTCCAAGCGCCGTTGGAGTTCGGTGAGCGCTTGTGGAAGCCGCGCGGCGTTCGGTAGTAGTCGAAGTACATCTGGATGGTGAGGTCGGTAACGCCGGTTAGCGTCTCCGGCAGAATCCGAGGACCCGGAGCCGGGGAACCGTTCTCTGCATCAGCCCACCGTTGCTGGCTCATATTTTCCAACATCTTCGTGCGCTGCTCTAGGGTGACCGCATCGTAGTACCCCCTCGCCATGACCCGTGACATGTCATACATGCTGGTGGCAACCACCGCTTTGATGCGCTTGTCCACGGCAGCAGCGTTAAGGCCCATGCCGCCGAATCCGCAAATGCCGATGATGCCGATGCGATTACGATCGACGTACGGCTGCAAGCCCAGAAAGTCCACGGCTGCGCTGAAGTCCTCGGTATTTATCTCGGGCGATGGAACGTTACGGGGCTCGCCGCCGCTTTCGCCGGTATAGGATGGGTCGAAGGCAAGCGTGACATAGCCACGCTCCGCCATGGTTTGCGCATACAGCCCGGACGATTGTTCCTTTACCGCGCCGAAGGGACCGCCGACGGCAAGCGCCGCAAGTCGTCGGTCGCCGCGGGCCTTTGGGAGGTACAGATCGGCCGCCAAAGTGATGCCGTAGCGATTCTTGAACGTTACCTTCTGGTGGTCGACCTTGTTGCTTCGCGGAAAGGTCTTGTCCCATTCCTGAGTCAATTGCAGAGCAGGTCCACCGGCCGAAACGGGGGATCTCTCTGCTGCGGCAGATTGCCAGCATACAACCGTTGTTGCGAAGGCAAAGATGGCGCCGTGGAGGAGGCTCCTGCGAGAAGACTTGCTTGTCATTTTGTAAGTCCTAGTCAAATTTGGAGGCGGAAGCATTTGAGCCGTTACAGAGCGCTCTTCAGGATGGCGGTTACCGCCTCCGGCGTGTAGACGTCCGCAATGCCAAATCCGCGGACATTGCCCTGCACGTTATCGACGATGGCGGGCAGGTCCGATTGCTTGATTCCCAACTGCGACAAGTGTGTGGGCGTGCCAATCTTGTCGAACCATTTCTTAAGGGCGGCTATGCCTTGCTCGGCGCCGTCCACGCCTAACACATTCTTGGCAAAACGTTCGAACTGGGCTGGATTGCGACCGCAGTACCAGTTCATCCATGCCGGCATTACTACCGAGAGGCCAGCGCCGTGCGGTACGTTAAACAGGGCCGAAAGCGAGTGCTCGATCGCATGGTTCGGAAAACTGAAGCCACCGGTTCCGGAGGAAGTCAGTCCATTCAGAGCGAGCGTCGCCGCCCAGGCAAACTGGGCTCGGGCATCATCGTCGGTCGGCTTTTCAAGCAACACGTCGGTCGTTTCGATCACCGTGCTGATCACGGACTCGACCAGCCTAGATTGCAACTTCGGGTGCACAGCTGCCGTGAAATAGACCTCGATTAGGTGAGCGATGACATCCGACGCGGAATACGCGAGATAGTCTCGGGATACGCCGCGCATTAGTGCCGGATTGATGACAGACACTTTGGGAAATAGGGCCGGCGATGAGATGAAGAACTTTTGCCTGGTGTCTTCGTTCGTCACGACCGCGCCGGGGTTCATTTCGCTGCCTGTGGCGGCCAGCGTCAGGATGGCAAACAGCGGCAGCGCGGAGTCGATGCCACCCTTGCCGACGAACAGGTCCCAAACATCACCGGAGTAGAAAACGCCGGCGGCAATAGCCTTCGCACTGTCGAGCACCGAACCACCACCGACGCTCAGAATGGCATCGACCTGATGCTGCCTTGCCAGGACAACTCCTTCACGCACCTTGGAAATAACCGGGTTGCTGACGATGCCCCCGCATTCGACCAGTTCGATCCCGTTTTCGGCGAGGCGCTTACTGACGATGTCGAACAGCCCTTCGCGTTTGATGCGATCGCTGCCGTAGCAGAGCAGCACTCGCTTAATGCCGCATGCGCTTAGATGCTTGCCAATCAGTTGCTCTTTGTCGGCACCGAATTCGACCTTGGTCGGATTGAAGAAGGTGAAGTCTTCCATGGATCATTTCCTTTCGCGTCGCCCTTGCTTGCGGAAGTGCACGGGCCTCGACCGCATTCTTATGCGAGAGACTTGATGATCGATATAGCGATCCTGCCAATTTCTTGCCTAATCCTGCAAATCTCTGGACTTCTGTATGGAAACGCGCCACGGTTCAGGCTACATTTCGCCATCACGACATTGTCTGGGGGGGCACAACGGTGTCGAACGAAGCGTTGGTTCAGATCATTGAACGGCGGACTGAGGGAATTCGGGATTGGCCAACCCCGATTCCGAATTTGGGCTTCTGGCGGCGCGAGAGGCCGGAACCGCCAGCCGTCTGCCTGGTGCCGCCGAGCATCGTCCTCGTCGTCCAGGGAGTAAAGAAGATGTGGGTTGGCGACGACTTCTACGAGTACGACACGGACCGCTTCCTCATCACGTCGCTGGATATCCCCGCCAACTCGGAGGTAGTCATCGCCAGCCCGGAACGGCCGTGCCTAGGACTGGTGCTAAATCTCGATCTGCGAATGTTGGCAGAACTGATCTCCCAAGGTCACCGACCACCACCGGCTACACGACCCGGTGACCGGGGGATGGTGATAGGCGCGGTCACACCGCACATCATTGAGCCGTTCAGGCGCTTGCTGGACCTTCTCGATGAGCCGGACGCCATCCCAGTGCTGGCCCCGCTGATCCAGCGTGAAATTCACTATCGCCTGCTGATGAGTGACCAGGCGGCACTCTTGTGGCAGATCGTCTCGGTCGGCAGTCAAAGCCAGCGGGTCGCCAAGGCGATCGATTGGTTGAAAGTGAACTACGCGTCACCGTTGCGCATCGACGATCTCGCCTCGCGCGTGCAGATGAGCACGTCGAGCTTGCACCACCACTTTCGCAAGCTCACCGCGATGAGTCCGTTGCAGTACCAGAAATGGATGCGGATGAATGAAGCAAAGCGGTTGATGCTGAACGAAGCCATGGACGTCAACAACTAGCGCGGCATTCCAGGTCGGTTACGAGAGCCCCTCCCAATTCAATCGAGAATACAGCCGCATGTTCGGTCTATCGCCTAAACGCGACATTGCCGCGTTGCGTGGTGAGGCTACGAAGAGAAGACAAGCAACGTCGAAGTCGGCCTAGGTCCAAGTAGCGACGGATGTCTGAAAACGCCGAGTAGTGGACGCTCATGAACTGAATTAGCGAAGTCCTCGGGCAAGGACCAGACCTTGCCGCCGGGAAGTCGAAGGACTGCTAAGGGGCGATTTTGCTCCTTGAGCTGAGTGTGGGAGCAGTCGTTCGAAACGCAAATCCTACTTAACGAGGATCGGATCCGCAGCTGGAACCTGAAGCAGCAGAGATCCGCGATAGCGCGCCAATCGCCCGAAGCGTACTCCGACCGACTAAATTTCATCAATTGAAGAGACATGCCTGCTCGCGCCGGTCTCTGACCAACTTCGGAGTGATTGGCGGGTCCCGCCAATTCAGTTGGTTAAGACGCTTGCTTCCGACCGACTTTATTTATTGGAGTCACGGCGCAGGCTAACGGAAGCGCAGCGACCGTTAAGCGAGCAACGCGAGCGGCCGTAGCCACAAGCCGCGCAACCTCGCCAAATCGGTTACGGTCGAGTAGTCGTGCGCAGGCGCCGCTTGTCGCGCAGCAGCGCGGTGAATTCGTCCGCGGGCAGCGGCCGGCTGAAGAAATAGCCCTGCATCTCGTCGCAGCCCTGCTGCTGCAGGAACTTGAGCTGCGCCTCGGTTTCCACGCCTTCGGCGACGACGGTCTGCTTCAGGCTGTGGGCGAGGGCGATGATCATCTTGGCGATCGCGGCGTCGTCGGCGTCGCCGGGAATGTCGCGGACGAAGGACCGGTCGATCTTGAGGCTGTCGATCGGGAAGCGCTTGAGGTGCCCCAGGCTCGAGTAGCCGGTGCCGAAATCGTCGAGCGAAACGCGCACGCCGATATCCTTCAGCTGCCCGAGAGCCGCGGCGGTCTTCTCCGGCGACGCGACGAATGCGCTTTCGGTCAACTCCAGTTCGAGCCGCTGCGGCTCGATGTCGTTCGTGCGCAGGGCGCTCGCGACCCGCTCGAACAGATCCGCCTGCTGGAATTGCCGCGCCGAGACGTTCACCGCCACGCGGATCGGCGGCAGGCCCCGCGCGCGCCACGCCGCCATTTGCCGGCACGCGGCCTCGACGACCCATGCGCCGATCGGCATGATCAGCCCAGTCTCCTCGGCGAGCGGGATGAAGCGGTCCGGCGGTATCGACTTTCCCGCCTTGTCCTTCCAGCGCAGCAGCGCCTCGGCGCCGATCACGCGGCCGCGCCGCAATTCCACCTTGGGCTGGTAATGGAGTTCCAGTTCGTCTTCGGCCAGCGCGCGCCGCAGGCCCGCCTCCATTTCGGCGCGGGTCTCGACTGCGGCCTGCATTTCGGGGCTGTAGAAGCGGATGGTGTCCCGATTTGCCGCCTTCGCCTGATAGAGCGCGAGATCGGCCTGCCGCAGCAGCGTCTCGGCGTCCTCGTGCCGGTTGCGGAACAAGGCGATGCCGATGCTCGGCGTGATCCGGTAGTCCCGGCCCTCGAGGGACACGGGCGCGCCGACGGTGGCGCGAAGCTTCTCGGCGATGCCCTCGACGATGTTGGCGGCGGACCAGGGATCCTCATGCAGGCCCTCAAGCAGCACCGTGAATTCGTCGCCGCCGAGGCGCGCGGCGAAGTCCGCTTCTCTCAGCGAGGTGCGCAGCCGCCGCGCCATCTCGCTCAGCAGCTGGTCTCCGGCAGCGTGGCCGCGGGTATCGTTGAGCACCTTGAAATGATCGAGGTCCAGCAGCAGCACGGCGCCGACCGCGCCGCTGCGCGAGTGGGAAGCCAGGGAATGCCGCAGCCGGTCCATGAACAGGCGCCGGTTGGGCAGGCCGGTCAGCGGGTCGTAGAACGCGAGCTCGACGATCTTTCGCTCCCGCTCGCGCGGATCGCTGATGTCGGAGAACGTCCCGATGTAGTGAGTGATGGCGCCCGATGCGTCGCGCACGGCGGAAATCGAAAGCCATTCGGCAAAGATGGAGCCGTCCTTGCGGCGATTCCAGATTTCCCCTTCCCAGTGCCCCTCGCGCGTCACCGCTTCCCAGAGCTTGCGATAGAAATCCGGGCCGTGCCTGCCGGACCTCAGCATGCCGGGCGTATTGCCGATCGCCTCCTCGGCCGAGTAGCCGGTGATCCGGGTGAACGCGCCGTTGACCTGCAATATCCTGCCCTGCGCGTCGGCGACGACCATCGCGTCGCCCGACTGGAAGGCCACTGCGGCGATGCGGAGCTGTTCCTCGGCGCGCTTGCGCGCGGTGACGTCCGTCACGATCCCGACGATGCGCCGCGGCATGCCGTCGCGGCGGCGCGCGGTGACCCGGCCGGTGCACTGGACCCAGGCGGTTCGTCCCTTGGCGCACAGCGTGCGGAATTCGAGATTGGCCTCGCCGTCGTGGTCGCCCTCCAGGCAGGACTGCAGGGCTGCGGTGACGCGCGAAAGATCTTCCGGATGGATGTGCTTCATGAGCACGCTCGGATGGGCCGTGGCGATTCCCGGACGCAGCTCCAGGATGTCGTAGCAGCGCGCCGAGAGATACAGGTTGCGGTGATCCAGGTCCCAGTCCCAAAGCCCGGCGTTCGCCGCGTCTAGCGCCAGCTCCAGGCGCTCGGCCCCCGCCTCGATGATCGCCTGGCTCTCGCGCAGCGCTTCGTTCTGCATTTCCAGCTCGGTCTGGTGCACGCGCAGTTCCTGCACCAGCTTGTACGAATCGGCATCCGAGCGGAGCACGGTGAGCGCCGGCTGTTGCGCCAGCCGGTCTTCGGCCTGGCGCCGCAACTCCGCGGCTTGCGGCATCTCGATCGATTCCTGCGCGGAGTCGCCGCCGCGCAGCGCCGGCGCGCCGCCGCGCAAGGCCGCATGCACGCTCTCGCGCGCGCCGGGGGCAGCGGCGCGCCGACACGAACCCTTCGATCCAACGATCGTCTTCGCTGGCTTGGTCACGGCTCCTCCCATGATCGTGCTGGCCTGCGTTCGCTGGACGCCAGCAGAGGGAAACGACGACGCGTCGGCGAATCCCCCGCGCCATGTTGTGGGCGGAACTTAGCGCGGTTGCCGCCGACACAGAAATACCCGTTTACCGGTAATCGCATCGTGAATGGGGTACAGTTAGGACTCGCGCCGCCGTTGACTGTTTGCGATGGCGCGGCCGTGAAGCAGGTCCGGACGGAGACGAACTTTTCTTGCGGCACTTTTGCACTGGGTTGCCTCAGGGAGGGTTCATGTCGACAACAGTTCGTCGGGCATTCGCGGCGCTTGCGCTGTCCTGCTCGTTCGGCGCCTTTGCCGCGCCTTATCCGACCGCCGACGAGTTGCGCTCGGCCATCGGCGTCGCAGCGGGCGTCACCAGGCTCGAAGGCCTCGCCCTGCAGATGGAGGATGCGCGCCAGGCCGGCGTCAAGCAGCCGCTGATGGCGGCGGGCCTCAATCTCAGGAGCGGCGTCTGCCAGATCTACTACAACCCGGCGCCGGAAGAGGGTTTGGCGCGCTTCTTCGGCGGCGTCAGCGCGAAGGACCTGCCGACGTGGCTCAGCGCGATTGCCGTGCATGAGGCGACGCATTGCATCGAGCAGCGGGAAGCCTACCTGCGCGGGCATTTCGACAAGGTCCTGCCGCCGGACCTCGACCGCAAGGACATGACGCTGCAGGGCTACGTCGGCGTCGTGAAGAGCGGAGCCGTCGAGAACTGGGGCGAAGCGCTCGCCGACATCGCCTCGGTGCTCTACCTGAAGCGCGCCGCTCCCGACCAGTGGCAGAGCTTCGCCGAGGCGATCATGGCCATGCGCCGCACGCTCGCCGCGAAGTGGCCGAGCCACGACACCTCGCCCTGGCTGAAGAAGCTGCTCGCCACGCGTGACGATGCGCCGCTGCAGCAAAGCTGCTTCGAAGCGGCGTTCCGCTTGCGCCGCATGCTCAGGCCCCAGGCGAACGAGAGCCGCGCGGCGACGGCCGAGGCCGCCGCGGAGTCCGTTGCCGCAGCGCCGGTAAGCCTTACGCCTCCCCGGTAAGCTTTTCCAGCGGGGCCGGTCCGGCCGCTCGTCGCGTCACAACGCTCCGCCGCCTTGCCGAGCGGGATACGGCACACCTTCCGAAGTTGGCATGCCGCTTGCGGATATTCGCTCAGCTTTTCTATGGAGGGTGTTCATCATGACCATCAGCAGAAAGACGCTGGCCTTATTGACCGCGGCCATCCTCGGCACCGGCCTCGCCGCTTGCCAGCGCGGCGGCCAGGAAAAAAGCGCGAGAAGCCAGGATTCGATGAACCAGGCGCCCAAGCAAGGCTACACGGGGCCCGCGAGCCCGTCGGCACCGGCGCCCTCGTCTCCGAGCGGCAGCGCCGGCGAACCCCAGGGCGGACAGCCGAGCGAGAACCAGCCCGGCAGCCCGGGCAGCATGAATCCGGGCAACAGCCCGCAGCAGCCGCAACCGCAACAGAATCAGCAGCAGCGCTGAGCGACGCGCGCTTGCCGCGCCGTTTCGTCGCGGCGCGGCGGACGGCGCGTCTGTCAGCTCTTGGCGGCCTCGCGTTTGAGTTCCATGATGGCCGTCACGGTTTCCTTGGAGGCGGCGGCGAAGGGGCCGCCGAGGGCCGCCTTGGCGCCGGCCTTGTCGTTGCCCTCCACCTTCTTCACGACGTCGGCGGCGCAGACGTGGAAGTTGGCGTGCTTCTTCACCAGATCCTGGTAGTGGGGCAGCGGCTTGTACTTCACGCCGTCGCCGTAGATCCACTTGCCCAGGTCGCAGAGGTTGTCCTTGCACACCGCGGCGCTTTGCAGCTTCTCGCTGCTGGTGCCGTCGATGAACTGCGTCAGGCGCACCTTCCACTTGATGTGTGCGGCGATTGCGTCGTCGAAATTCATGATGCCTCCTCCCGAAGCTGGCTTCTAGGTATTGAATCGGCCGACGAGATTGCCCAGGCTGCGGGCCAGTCCGTCGATATATTGCACCGTTTTCGCGGTTTCGTGGAACGCCGCGCTGTTCTCCTCCGACAGCCGCGCGATGTTCTCGACCTTGTGGGCGTTCTCGCCGTTGGAGAGCGCCTGTTCCTTGAGCGACGAGGAGATCTCGTTCACCGCCGCGACGACCTGGCCCACGCGGGCCGTGATCTCGTTGATCGCCACGCCGGCCTGCTGGGCGAGCGCGGCGCCGGCGCCGACGCGGCTGACGCCCGTCTCCATGCTCTGGATCGCCTGGCGCGTGCCGCCCTGGATCTTGTCGATCATGGCGGTGATCTCCTGCGTCGAATTGCTGGTGCGCTCGGCCAGCTTGCGCACCTCGTCGGCGACCACGGCGAAGCCGCGGCCCTGTTCGCCGGCGCGCGCCGCCTCGATGGCCGCATTCAGCGCCAGCAGGTTGGTCTGGTCGGCGATTTCCTTGATCACGTTGACGATCTGCGAGATATGGTCCGACTGCTCGCCGAGGTCCTGGATGATCCGCGACGATTCGTTCACCGCGGCGGTGACGCGATCCATCTCGGCGCTGGCCGAATGGATGATCTCGCCGCCGTGCGCCGCATGCTCGCTCGATTCCGTCGAGGTGCGCTGCACGTCCTCGGCCTCGGTCGCCAGACCGTCGAGCGTGAAGGTCATGATCTCGACCTGCGTCGCCATGGCGATGGCGTCCTGGCTCGCCTGCTCGGAATTCGTCGCGACGCGCTTCGACACCACGGTCAGCTCGTCCACCGTGTGCATCACCTGCGCGGCACTCGACTTGACTTCGCCGATGACGGCCTGCAGCTTCGCCATGAAGGCGTTGAACACCAGCGCGACCTCGCCGATCTCGTCGCGCCCCTGCACCTCCAGCCGCTGCGTCAGGTCGCCCTCGCCTTCGGCGATGTCGCGCAGCCGCGCGGCGATCTCGCCGAGCGGCCGCGTCACGGAGCGCTTGGTCGAGAAATAGACGAAGGCGATCACCGGCAGGATCAGGCCCAGCGCGGCGATCATGATCATGATGCGGAACTCGCGCATCGCGGCGTTGAGCTTGTCGAGCGAGATGCGCATGCTGACGACGCCCAGCGCGGTGCCCTCGGGGACGATATGGCAGGTCAGGCAGTTCTTGCCCAGATTGTTCTTCTGCGCGATGACGGGAATCACCGCGCGCAGGCTTTCGCCGCCGCCGTCGGCGATGACCTCGAAGTGCGGCTGCTCGGAGCTGATGACGCCGCGCTCGACCGCATCGGCTTCGGCCTCGCCCGCCTCGCCGGGGCCGAACTGCCTGATCACCGCGTCGCTGCGGATCACCTTGAGTCCGCGGATCTCCTCCGACTGGCGCACCTGGTCGAGATAGACCGCGCGCTGCGCGATCGTCCCGGTGATCATCATGCCCGTCAGGCTCGACATCGTCATGCGATGGACGCTCATCGAGAAGTCCTGCGCCTGCTCGATCGCCGTGTCGCGCTGCTTCAGCGTGGTCCACACCACCAGGCCGGCGGCGGCGATGACCAGGATGGTCGAAATGCCCACCACCAGGCGCACCCAGATCTTCAGATCGCGTAACGTTCGCATATGACTTGAGTCAAATTAGCCGAGACGGAATATGCCCAAGAACGGTGTGGTCTGCTAAGCAAACTTGCTGATCGCGCGCATAGCTTCATTAATCGCCGCTATCCAGTCGGAGGTAGAATCGATTCGTCCTGCCACGCGGGCCGACCAACAACAAGGGGAATGAAATGCCGAAGTACGAGACTTCCGCCATTCGTGCCGTTGCCCTGGTCGGGCATGGCGGCTCCGGGAAAACGACGCTCGCCGAAACGCTGCTGCACAGGGCCGGAATCATCCAGGCCAAGGGCAGCGTCGAGAAGGGCAACACGGTCTGCGACTTCGATCCCCAGGAAAAGGCGGCGGGCCATTCCCTGAACTCGGCGCTGGTCAACTTCGCCTGGGAGGAAATGCACGTCCATCTGATCGATACTCCCGGATACCCGGATTTCGCCGGCCAGGCCATATCGTCGCTGGCGGGCGTCGACACCGCCTTGATCGTCGTCAATGCCCAGACCGGCGTCGAACTGATGACCGAACGCATGATGAAGTGGGCGAAGGACCGCGGCCTCTGCCGCATGCTGGTCATCAACAAGATCGACGCCGACAACGTCGATCTTGCCGGACTGGTCGCCGACATCCGCGCGCGCTTCGGCAATGAATGCATGTTCCTCGACCTGCCGGCGCACGGCGGCAAGGACGTCGTCGAAGTGCTCGAGCACGACCGGGGCGACGCGGACCTCGATACCGTGGAGCACGCCCACCGCGACCTCATCGACCAGTTGGTCGAGGAGGACGAAGACCTGATGGCGCGCTATCTGGAGGACGGCAAGGACCCGACGCCCGACGAGCTGCATGCCGCCTTCGAGAAGGCGCTGCGCGACGGGCACCTGATCCCCATCCTGTTCGTCTCGGCGCGCACCGGCGCGGGCATCGGCGAACTGCTGCACGTCCTGGCGAAACTGGCGCCGAATCCCGCCGAGGGCAATCCGCCGCCGTTCTACCGCGGCGCGCCCGGCGCCGACGCGCAGGCCTTCGCGCGGGCGGCCGATCCCGGGCGGCACGTGCTGGCGCATGTCTTCAAGATGGTCGCCGATCCCTACATGGGCAAGGTCGGCATCTTCCGCGTGCACCAGGGCGCGGTGCGCAAGGACTCGCAGCTCTTCGTCGGCGACGGCAAGCGGCCCTTCAAGGCCGGCCACCTCTACCAGCTGCAGGGCAAGGACTACGTCGAGGTCGACGAGCTGCTGCCGGGCGACCTCGGCGCCATCGCCAAGGTGGAGGAGATCGAGTTCGACGCGGTGCTGCACGATTCGCACGACGAGGACCACATCCATCTGAAGCCGCTGGAGTTCCCGAAGCCGATGCAAGGCTTGGCGGTCGAGACCAGGAAGAAGGGCGACGAGCAGCGGCTGTTCGACATCCTGCACAAGCTCGAGCTCGAGGACCCGTGCTTCCAGATGGAGCGCCATCCGACCACGCACGAGACCGTGATCCGCGGCCTCGGCGAGATGCACCTGCGCTACAAGCTCGAGAAGATGTCGACCCAGTTCAAGATGGAGCTCGACACCAAGCCGCCGCGCATCCCCTATCGCGAGACCGTCACCGCGCCCGCCGAAGGCCACTGCCGCCACAAGAAGCAGAGCGGCGGCGCCGGCCAGTTCGGCGAGGTGTACCTGAAGATCGAGCCGCTGCCGCGCGGCTCCGGCTTCGAGTTCGTCGATCAGGTGAAGGGGGGCGTGATTCCCGGCGTCTTCATGCCGGCGGTGGAGAAGGGCGTGCGCCAGGCGCTCGACGACGGCGTCGTCGCCGGCTATCCGGTCGAGGACTTGCGCGTGATCGTCTACGACGGCAAGACGCATCCGGTCGACGGCAAGGAAGTCGCCTTCGTCACGGCCGGCCGCAAGGCCACCATCGAGGCGATCCAGGCCGCGGCGCCGATCGTGCTAGAGCCGATCGTCAACATCGAGGTGATCGCGCCCGAGGCCGCCATGGGCGATCTCGCCGGCGACCTCTCGAGCCGCCGCGGGCACGTCACCGGGACCGCGCCGCGCGGCCACGGCAGCATGGCGATCGCCGGCGAAGTGCCGCTCGCCGAGATCGACGGCTACGCTTCGCGCCTCAAGTCGCTCACCGGCGGCCAGGGCAGCTACACCATCGAGTTCGCGCGGCACGCGCAGGTGCCGCCCAACGTCCAGCAGAAGCTGGCGTCGCAGTACAAGATCCGCGAGGACGAGCAGTAATTCCCGCGGCCGCGCGGCGCTGTGCGCTGCCCCTAGGGTGCTTCCCGCGGCAGGCTCATCTCGAAGGTGGTGCGTCCTCCCTCGGAACGCGCGGCGACGACACCGCCGTGCGCCAGCACCACCGAGCGCGTGATCGCCAGGCCCAGTCCGGCGCCTTCGTCGCTGCCGCGCGTGCGCGACGGGTCCTCGCGGTAGAAGCGCTCGAACACGCGTTCCGGGTCGGCGAGCGGGGCGCCGGTGTTGACGACCCGCAGCAGGGCGCGGTCGGCGGCCTCGGCGACGTCGATGCTCACCTCGCCCCCCGCCGGCGTGTGCCGGATCGCATTGGAGACGAGGTTGCCGATCGCGCGCTGCAGCATCAGGCGATCGCCCGACACGCGGCCGGCCCCGGTCGCCGTCAGGCGCACCCCGGCGCTCTCCGCATAGGCCTCGAAGAACTCCGCCACGCGGCGCGATTCCTCGCCGAGGTCGAAGGTCTCGGCGCTGGGGACGACCAGGCCGTTGTCGGCTTTCGCCAGGAACAGCATGTCGGCGATCATGCGCGCCAGGCGCTCGTATTCCTCCAGGCACGAATGCAGCACCTCGCGATACTCCTCGACGCTGCGCTGCTTCGACAGCGCCACCTGCGTCTGCATCATCAGGGTGTTGACCGGCGTGCGCAGTTCGTGGGCGATGTCGGACGAGAAGTCCGAGAGGCGACGGAATGAGTCTTCGAGGCGCGTCATCAGGTCGTTGAACGACTGCGCCAGCCCCGCCAGCTCGACGGGCGCGGTATCGGACGGCACGCGCTCGTGCAGCCGGTGCGCGGTGATGCGGTTGACGACGTCGGTCATCTCCTTGACCGGACGGATGCCGCGCCGCGTGATCCACCAGCCGAGCAGCGCCATCACGGCGATGCTGCCGACGGTCGTTAACCAGACCGTGCGCCGGAAGGCGTAGAGGAAATCGCGATGATGCGAGATGTCGAGCGCGATGGCGACGCTGGCCGGCGACATGGATTCGGCGCCGAACGGCACGCTCGCGATGATGCCGCGGTAGCGGCGGCCATTGCGGTCCCACACCATCGGCTTGTCGGGATAGGCGGAGCGGCGCAGCAGCAGCGGCGTCGGGAAGTCGCCCCCGGTCGTGGCGAAGATCGTTTCCGCCTGCGGTCCGATCACGGCGACCGAAAGCCCTTCCTGGCCGATCAGCGCATCGTCGAGATGTCCTGGCAGGTCGCGCAGGTCGGTCGGCGCATGGATCTTCGCCAGCGCATGGCGCGCCAGCTCGAGCTTGGCATGCAGATCGTAGAGATCCATCTCCTCGAAATGCGCGTTGGTGGCGCGCATGATGAAGACCCCGAAGCCGAGCAGGACAGCCGCCGCCGCCATGGCGAACAGCGCGGCCAGCCGGACGGTGATCGAAGATCGTCTCATCGGCCGACGCGCTCGCTCATGCGGCCCCCGGCGACGTCGATGACGCTGGTGTTGCTGTCGGAGTTCATGTCCCAGGAGAACGCGAAGGGCTTCACGAGGTAGTCGCGTCGGCAAGCGCCTGATGCAGTCCGTCGTTGCCGTCGCGGGCGCCATCGACGTTGAAGCCCGCCTCGCCGAGGCCCTGCTTCAGATAGTTGCCGGTCCTGGCTTCGTCTTCGACGATGAGCAGCTTCATGGCTCGCCATTGTAGCTGCATGCCGTGCGTGGCCTGCCCGGGCAGCGAAAATTACAACAATGTAATTTTTCGGTCATGCTCCCGTCGGGTCCGCCGGCCCAGACTCGTGTCACCGTCGCGGCGACCGAGATCCGCGAACCGTTACCACCTTACCAAGGAGTCATCGATCATGAAGCGCACCGCCTGGCTTGTCCTCACCGCTGCCCTCGTCCTTCCCGCCGCCGCCATGGCGGCCGAAGAACACGAGCATCACCACGCCATGGCCATGCAGAAGCAGGCCGAGCCGAGCTGGGTCGACGGCACGGTCAAGAAGGTCGATGCCGGCGGCGGCAAGCTGACGCTCAGCCATGGTCCGCTCGAAAACCTCGGCATGCCGGGCATGACGATGGCGTTCCGCGTCAAGGACAAGGCCTGGCTGGGACAGATCAAGGAAGGCGACCACATCCGCTTCGTCGCCGACAATGTCAACGGCAACGTGACGGTCGTCAAGTACGAACCGGCGCACTGAGGCCGGCCGCCACCGGATCTTCAGCGCTGGAAGCGGCGGCGGAAGTCGCGCGGTCCGCGTCCGGTCCACGTCGCGAACGCGCGGTAGAACGATGACGCGTCGGCGAAGCCGAGCGCGGCGGCGATCCGGTTGATCGGCCGCCGCGTCTTCGTCAGCCATTCGCTGGCCAGGTCGCGGCGCAGCGCGTCGCGTATCGCCTGCAGGCTGGTGCCCTCGTCCTCCAGGCGGCGATGCAGCGTGCGCGGCGAGAGGAACAGCGCGGCGGCGATCTCGGGCAGCGTGCGCGTCCGCGGCAAGGCGGCCCGCAGGGCGTCGCGCACGCGCAGCGCCACGGCGCGGTCGCGGCGATAGAGCGTGGTGATGCCGGCGGGGGCGTCGGCGAGGAAGGCCTTGAGCGCGGCTTCATCGCGGCGGATCGGCAGGTCGAGCGCCGCGGCGGGAAAGCGCGCTTCGAGCCGGCGCGCGTCGAAGCTGCAGCGCGGCGCGAACACCAGCTCGTATTCCGCCGCGTGCGGCGGCGGCGGATAGGGAAACGCCGCCTCGTCGAGTGCCAGCGGCTGGCCGACCAGCCAGGCCGCGAGGCCGTGGATCATGCGCAGCAGCCACTCGAAGGCGAAGACCCGGCCGGCCTCGCCGACCGGCAGCGGACGCTCCTGGGTGACGACCAGCACGGCGGCGTCGCGGGCGCGCTTCACCTCCACCTCGAATTCGTCGAGCACGATGCGCAGGAAGCGCGCGATGCGGTCGAGCGCCTCGTCGAGCGTCGCCGCGGACAGCGCGCCGCGGCAGAGGAATTCGAAGCTGCCGCGGCGCAGCGGCCGCGAGAAGAGGCCGAAGCCCTCGTCGTCGAGCGCGTCGATGATCAGCCGGTAGAGCGCCGCATAGCGCGCCACCGGGATGCGCGCCTGAGGGTCGCCCAGTGCGGAAGTGGCAATTCCTGCATGCTCGAGGAAAACTGCCGCTTCCACGCCGGAGCGCGCCAGGCCAGAAACGATACCGCTTACGAAGCCAACGGCGACCGAGGAGGAAGCGAGGGCGCGTTTCCGTTTCATCTGCGCATTATGGCAAATATTGCATAGTTCGCGTCAGCTCCCGATATCTCGGCACGCGGCGGCGGCTCTAAGATTCGATCAGCCCATCCGATCGCGGAGCCCTTCGATGACCGATCTCGCCGTTGCCGCCAAGCTCGGCATTTACAAGCCCAGGAACAAGGTGCGCTTCGTCACGGCCGCCTCGCTGTTCGACGGGCACGACGCCTCGATCAACATCATGCGGCGCATCCTGCAGGGCTCGGGCGTCGAGGTGATCCACCTCGGGCACAACCGTTCCGTCGAGGAGATCGTCAGCGCCGCGCTGCAGGAAGACGTGCAGGGCATCGCCGTGTCCTCCTACCAGGGCGGGCACGTCGAATACTTCAAGTACATGCTCGACCTGCTGCGGAGCCGCGGCGGCGAGAACATCCAGGTATTCGGCGGCGGCGGAGGCGTCATCGTGCCCCACGAGATCGCCGAGTTGCACGCCTACGGCGTCAGCCGCATCTACTCGGTCGAGGACGGCCGGAAGATGGGGCTGCAGGGCATGATCAACGACATGATCGCCCAGGCCGACCGCGACCTCTCGCCGCTGGCGCCGCAGGACGCCAAGGCGCTGGAAACGGGCGATCGTGCCGCCCGCCTGCGCAGCCTCGCGCGCATCGCCACGGCGCTGGAAAACGGTGCCTGGCCGGAGAAGGCGAAGCAGGCGCTGCTCGAGAAGGCCGCGCAGCGCAAGGTGCCGGCCCTGGGCATCACCGGCACCGGCGGCGCCGGCAAGTCCTCGCTCACCGACGAATTGATCCGCCGCTTCCGCCTCGACCAGGAGGACCGGCTCTCGCTCGCCGTCGTCTCGATCGATCCCTCGCGCAAGCGCACCGGAGGAGCGCTGCTCGGCGACCGCATCCGCATGAACGCGATCGAGCATCCGAACATCTTCATGCGCTCGCTCGCCACGCGCGATACCGGCAGCGAGATTTCCGCCGCGCTGCCCGAAGTCGTCGCCGCCTGCAAGGTCGCCGGCTTCGACCTGATCCTCGTCGAGACCTCGGGGATAGGCCAGGGCGACGCGGCGATCGTGCCCTACGTCGACGCCTCGATGTATGTGATGACGCCCGAGTTCGGCGCCGCCTCGCAGCTCGAGAAGATCGACATGCTCGACTTCGCCGACTTCGTCGCCATCAACAAGTTCGACCGCAAGGGCGCGGAGGACGCGCTGCGAGACGTGAGGAAGCAGTACCAGCGCAACCGCGAGCGCTTCGAGGAGAAGCCCGAGGACATGCCGGTGTTCGGCACGCAAGCCGCGCGCTTCAATGACGACGGCGTCACCGCGCTCTACCAGGCGCTGACGCCGGTGCTCGCTGCGCACGGCCTCGAGCTCAAGCCCGGCAAGCTGCCGCGCGCCAACGTCAGGCACTCGTCGCCGCAGCGCGCCGTCGTGCCCGCCGAGCGCGTGCGCTACCTCGCCGACATCGCCGATACCGTGCGCAGCTACCACAAGACCGTCGCCGAACAGTCCGCCATCGCGCACGAGCGCCAGGCGCTGAGGACGGCGCGGGCCTTGTTCGAGGCTTGCGGCAAGGCCGCGCCCACCGACTTCGACGAGCTGATCGCCTGGAAGGACGGGCAGCTCTCCGCGCATGCGAAGAAGCTGCTCGCCATGTGGCCCGCCATGAAGAAGGCCTACGCCGGCGACGAGTACGTCGTGAAGATTCGCGACAGGGAGATTCGCACCAAGCTCGTCACGGAGACGCTTTCCGGCACCAAGATCCGCAAGGTGGTGCTGCCGCCCTTCGCGGACGAGGGCGAGCTGCTGCGCTTCCTGATGCGCGAGAACGTGCCCGGCTCCTTCCCGTTCACCGCCGGCGTGTTCGCCTTCAAGCGCGAGAACGAAGACCCGACGCGCATGTTCGCCGGCGAAGGGGACGCCTTCCGCACCAACCGCCGCTTCCACAAGGTCTCCGAGGGCATGCCGGCCAAGCGCCTGTCGACGGCCTTCGACTCGGTGACGCTCTACGGCTGCGATCCCGACGAGCGGCCGGACATCTACGGCAAGGTCGGCAACTCGGGCGTCTCGATTGCCACGCTCGACGACCTGAAAGTGCTGTATTCGGGCTTCGATCTCTGCGATCCCGCGACCTCGGTGTCGATGACCATCAACGGCCCGGCGCCGATGATGCTGGCGATGTTCTTCAACGTCGCGATCGACCAGCAGCTCGAGAGGTTCGAGGCCGACAACGGCCGCCAGCCGACCGACGACGAGGCCGAGAAGATCAGGGAGTGGGTGCTAGGCACCGTGCGCGGCACCGTGCAGGCGGACATCCTCAAGGAGGACCAGGGCCAGAACACCTGCATCTTCTCGACCGAGTTCGCGCTGAAGATGATGGGCGACATCCAGGAGTACTTCGTCCATCACGGCGTGAAGAACTTCTATTCGGTGTCAATCTCCGGCTACCACATCGCCGAGGCCGGCGCCAACCCGATCTCGCAGCTCGCCTTCACGCTGGCCAACGGCTTCACCTACGTCGAGAGCTATCTGGCGCGCGGCATGCACATCGACGACTTCGCGCCGAATCTTTCGTTCTTCTTCAGCAACGGCATGGACCCCGAGTATTCGGTGATCGGACGCGTGGCGCGCCGCATCTGGGCCGTGGCGCTGAAGCACCGCTACGGCGCCAACGAACGCTCGCAAAAGCTCAAGTACCACGTCCAGACGTCGGGACGCTCGCTGCATGCGCAGGAGATCGACTTCAACGACATCCGCACCACGCTGCAGGCGCTGATCGCGGTGTACGACAACTGCAATTCGCTGCACACCAACGCCTACGACGAGGCGATCACCACGCCGACCGAGGAGAGCGTGCGCCGGGCGATGGCGATCCAGTTGATCATCAACCGCGAATGGGGCGTGGCGAAGAACGAGAACCCCAACCAGGGCGCGTTCGTCATCGAGGAGCTCACCGACCTCGTCGAGGAGGCGGTGCTCAAGGAATTCGAGGCGCTCGCCTCGCGCGGCGGCGTGCTCGGCGCGATGGAGACCGGCTACCAGCGCGGCAAGATCCAGGAGGAGTCGCTGCACTACGAGCGCATGAAGCACGACGGTTCCTATCCGATCGTCGGCATCAACACCTTCCTCAATCCGCGCGGCTCGGGCGTCGCGACCGAGATCGAGCTGGCGCGCTCGACCGAGGAGGAAAAGCAGTCGCAGCTCAGGCGCCTGCGCGAGTTCCAGGCGCGCAACGGCGGGCAGGCGCCGCTCTGGCTCGGCAAGCTCAGGCAGGCCGTGATCGAGGACCGCAACGTCTTCGAGGTGATGATCGGCGCCGTGCGCCATTGCTCGCTGGGCCAGATTTCCAACGCGCTCTACGAGGTCGGCGGACAGTACCGGCGCAGCATGTAGGCGCGCAAGACCGCGCGCCCGCGGCAAGATGCGGCGGGCGTGCGGCAAGAATTGCAGCGGCGGGCCGGCGCTATTGCCGCATGCGCGGCGCGGACATCATGCCGGCGCGGCCGAAGTCGCACGCGATCACGTAGGGATACGGAACCCGGCTGCTCGCGCCGCCGAACAGCAGCGACTTGATGTAGCGGATGGCCTCGGAGCGCGCAGCGCGCGCTTCGGCGGACGCCAGCCACGCCTGCAGCGCCTGCCGGTCGGCGCCGTTCCAGTCGGCCGCGCAGCGGCGCCAGTCCGCGGCGACGTAGCCGGCGAAGTAGGGAGAACCGTCGGCGAGGCTGAAGTGCACGGCATCGAGGACATAGAGCAGGTCGTCGGGGTGGGTCATGTGTTCGACGACGCCGCGCGCCTCGGCATCGCTCATCGACTTCAAGAGGGCGTGAAAGCGATCGAGGGAAAATTCGACGCGGCGGCCGCTCGGCAGTAGGGGCATGGTTGTCTCCTGGCGTATCCGGTTGCCGGCTTCATAGCGAATACCGTGCCCAACGGCGGACGCCGCAGGCGCCGTGCAGTTCACGTGGCCTAATCCGGGCTGGCAACAACCGGTAGTTGATCTACCATCAGACGACTAGCCCACTGGAGAGAAGCAATGAAAAAGCTCTTGATCGCAAGCATCCTGGCCGTCGCCAGCCACCTTTCCGTCGCCGCCGACGACGCGCAGAAGGCGGCCGCCGCGCGCTACGAATCCGACAAGAAGCTCTGCGCCGAAGAGTCGACGTCGACCGCGCGCATGCAGTGCCTGCGCGACGCCAAGGCCGAATACGACAAAGCCGCGGGCGGCGCCGCCGCCGCGGCGGACGTGTGCAAGACCTGCGGCACGGTGAAGAGCGTGGCGGTGGTGGAGAAGAAGGGCGAAGGCGGCCCGGTCGGCATGATCGCCGGCGGCGTCGCCGGCGCGCTGCTCGGCAATCAGATCGGCAGCGGCACGGGCCGCTCGGTCGCGACCGTGGCCGGCGCGGCGGGCGGCGCCTATGCCGGCAAGAAGATCGAGGAGAACGTGCGCACGACCAAGGTCTGGGCCGTGCACGTGCGCATGGACGACGGCGCCGAGAAGACCTTCCACTTCGAGAAGGATCCCGGCTTCAAGGCCGGCGACCCGGTGAAGCAGTCGGGCGGCAGCATCGTCCGCCGCTGACCGTCACAGCGTCGGCGTGCCCTCGCTGGCGTAGACGCGCTCGTGCAGCTGCTGGCAGGGCAGGCAGCGCTTCGCCGTCGGATACGCCGCCAGGCGC
>DAIDAU010000386.1 GCA_027310465.1 Rhodocyclaceae bacterium | reverse complement strand
ATTGATGCCATCGAACGCGTGCATTGGTGTAAGCACCCGGGCATCCCCTCTTGACGGCAGGCTGGAAGATATGGCGGAGAAGCGTTATTGGGTTGGTGCCCAGCGATGAGGAAGCAGTTCTGCGATCCGACTGGCCGGTTGCGTGGGCAGCCGTTTCAGAATGTCCATCAGATACGCGTAGACGTCATGGCCGTTGAGCCGGGCCGAGTGGATCAAACTCATCACTGCTGCAGCGCGCTGGCCGGCACGCACACTGCCGGCAAACAGCCAGTTGTTGCGGCCAATGGCAATCGGGCGGATCTGGTTCTCGACCCAGTTGTTGTCGATCGGTAGATTCCCGTCGTCCAGATAGCGCGTGAGCGCACCCCAACGATTGAGGCTGTAATCGATGGCCTTGGCCATCGCACTGCCATCCGGCACCCGTTCCCGCTGCGCTAGTAACCACGCATGCAAGGTAGCGGCCGCCGGCCTTGCCTGTTGCTGCCGGATTTCCTGTCGTTCGCCGACGTCCAGATCCTGTGCCTGGCGCTCGATGTCGTACAGCACGCCAGACAGCTTGAGTGCTTCTCCTGCAATCTGGCTGCTGTGGTTGGCCCACAGCTCATGGAATTTGCGGCGCGCATGCGCCATGCAGCCCGCTTCGTCCACGCCCAGCCGGAACAACGCCTTGTAGCCGCTATAGTCGTCGCACACCAGCGTCCCGCGCCATTCGCCCAGGAAATCCCTGGCATGGCCGCCGCCGCGGCTGTCGGCAAAGTCAAAGACGACCGCCTTCATCGGATCGAATACGGTACTGCAGTAACTCCACAGGTATGCCCGATGCGTCTTGCTGTTGCCCGGCTTGAGCATGGCCACCGGCGTCTCGTCGGCATGCAGCACCTTGCGCACCAGCAGTTCTTCGCGCAACGAATCAACCAGCGGCTGCAACTGCACGCCGCAACTGCCCACCCACTGTGCCAGCGTGGAGTCGGAGATCGCCATACCGGCACGCGCAAAGATGCCGGACTGACGGTAAAGCGGCAAATGATCTGCATATTTAGCCACCAGCACCTGGGCCAAGAGGCCAGCGGTCGGAATGCCCTTGTCAATGACGTGGGCCGGTACCGGTGCCTGGACCAGCGTTTCGCATTGCTGGCAGACCCACTTGCCGCGCACATGGCGCTCCACCGTAAAGACGCCGGGCTGGTAATCGAGCTTCTCGGCAACATCCTCGCCGATGCGCTTTAACTGGCAGCCGCAGCGGCAAGTCGTCGATTCCGGTTCATGACGCATTTCCTTGCGTGGCAGATTGGCCGGCAGCGGCGCGCGCTTGGGTTGCTGCTTCTCGCGCTCAGCGGGTGCCATGGGGACGAGCTTCTCGATCTCGGCCGATAATGCTTCCAGATCGATGTCGATCGTCTCGAACAGCAATTGCTGTTTCTCGCCCGAGTAGGCTTCACTGGTGGCGGCGAACTTGAGTCGCTTGAGCACGGCCATTTCGTGGGTCAGTTTGTCGATCAGCGCCTGCT
>DAIDAU010000374.1 GCA_027310465.1 Rhodocyclaceae bacterium | reverse complement strand
CAACAACGTAGCACCGGGCAGCGCGTCGACCAACAAATCGAGGTCGCTGCCATCCCGGTCGGTGCCATGCAGCACCGAGCCGAAAACGCGCGGGTTCGCTGTGCGAAAGCGGTTTACCGTTTCGCGCACTGCACTTCGCTTCATGTCAAGCACAACAGATGGTCGCATGGTCATCCTTTCTTATCGAAACTCGTTGTGATGATATGCAATCAAGAATAGAATTTCAAGAACTATTTTTGAGAATCGCAATACCTTGATTTCCCGTGCCGCGCCGAATGCCTTGGCGAGCTTGTCATAAACCTACGTTTTCAAGAAGAAGGAAACCGCATGCCCCGTCGTTCGATCCTCTCCGCCGCCGAGCGCGAAAGCCTGCTGGCCCTGCCCGATAACCAAGACGAACTCATCCGGCACTACACGTTCAGTGAACCCGACCGGTCACTGATCCGGCAGCGGCGCGGTGACGCCAATCGCCTGGGGGTCGCGGTGCAGTTGTGCCTGCTGCGCTTTCCCGGTCAGGGCTTGCTGCCTGAGGCTGCCGTGCCGATGTCTCTGCTGCAATGGATCGGACGGCAACTGCGGTTCGACCCCGCATGTTGGCCGCAGTATGCCGAACGGGAGGAAACACGGCGCGAACACCTACTTGAACTACGGGCGTATCTGGGCATGGAACCGTTCGGCCTGGCGCACTATCGGCAGGCAGTTCATGCCACGACCGAGTTGGCCATGCAAACCGACAAGGGCATCGTGCTGGCCAGCAGCGTCCTCGACTTCCTACGGCACCGACACATCATCTTGCCGACGGTGGATGTTATCGAGCGCGTTTGTGCCGAGGCGATCACCCGCGCCAACCGACGCATCTACGATTCCTTGGCCGAACCGCTGTCGGACGAACATCGCCGACGCCTCGACGATCTGCTCAAGCGCCGAGATAACGGCAAGACGACCTGGCTGGCCTGGTTGCGTCAGTCGCCCGTCAAGCCAAACTCGCGGCACATGCTGGAACACATCGAACGCCTCAAGGCGTGGCAGGCGCTCGACCTGCCTTCCGGCATCGAGCGGCTGGTACACCAGAACCGACTGCTCAAGATCGCCCGCGAGGGTGGTCAGATGACGCCCGCCGACTTGGCCAAATTCGAGCCACAGCGGCGCTACGCGACCTTGGTTGCCCTCGCCATCGAGGGCATGGCCACCGTCACCGACGAAATCATTGACCTGCACGACCGCATCCTGGGCAAGCTGTTCAACGCCGCCAAGAACAAGCATCAGCAACAGTTCCAGGCATCCGGCAAGGCGATCAATGCCAAGGTGCGCTTGTTCGGCCGCATCGGCCAAGCGCTGATCGAGGCCAAGCAGGCGGGCCGCGATCCATTCGCCGCCATTGAAGCCGTTATGTCGTGGGATGCCTTCGCCGAGAGCGTCACCGAGGCGCAGAAACTCGCTCAGCCCGAGGACTTCGATTTTCTGCACCGCATCGGCGAAAGCTACGCCACGTTGCGCCGCTATGCGCCGGAATTCCTAGACGTACTCAAGTTGCGAGCCGCGCCCGCTGCCAAGGATGTGCTCCATGCCATCGAAGTGCTGCGCGGAATGAACAGCGACAACGCCCGCAAGGTGCCCGCCGATGCGCCGACCGACTTCATCAAGCCGCGCTGGCAGAAGCTGGTCATGACCGACACCGGCATCGACCGGCGCTACTACGAGCTGTGCGCGCTGTCGGAGCTGAAGAACGCGCTGCGCTCCGGCGACATCTGGGTGCAGGGCTCGCGTCAGTTCAAGGACTTCGAGGACTATCTGGTGCCGCCCGCGAAGTTCGCCAGTCTCAGGCAGGCCAGCGAATTGCCGCTGGCCGTGGCCACCGACTGCGACCAGTACCTGCACGAGCGGCTGACGCTGCTGGAAACGCAGCTCGCCACCGTCAACCGCATGGCGCTGGCCAACGAGTTGCCGGACGCCATCATCACGGAATCGGGCTTGAAGATCACGCCGCTCGATGCGGCGGTGCCCGACACCGCGCAGGCGCTGATCGACCGGACGGCAATGATCCTGCCTCACGTCAAAATCACAGAATTGCTGCTGGAAGTGGACGAATGGACAGGCTTCACCCGGCACTTCGCCCACCTGAAATCGGGCGACCTGGCCAAAGACAAGAACCTGTTGCTGACCACGATCCTGGCCGACGCGATCAACTTGGGCTTGACCAAGATGGCCGAGTCGTGCCCCGGTACGACCTATGCCAAGCTGGCTTGGCTGCAAGCCTGGCACATCCGCGACGAAACCTACTCGACGGCGCTGGCCGATCTGGTCAACGCGCAATTCCGGCATCCCTTCGCCGAACATTGGGGCGACGGCACCACTTCATCGTCGGACGGCCAGAACTTCCGCACCGGCAGCAAGGCCGAGAGCACCGGCCACATCAACCCGAAATATGGCAGCAGCCCTGGGCGGACGTTCTACACCCACATCTCCGACCAGTACGCGCCGTTCCAC
>DAIDAU010000357.1 GCA_027310465.1 Rhodocyclaceae bacterium | reverse complement strand
CTCCACAAGGTCGCCTATCTCGTGAAGGTCGAGGGCTGATATGGAACTGAACAACATCAAGCCGGGCGCCGGCTCCAAGAAGGTCGCGCGCCGCGTCGGCCGCGGCATCGGCAGCGGCCTGGGCAAGACGGCGGGCCGCGGCCACAAGGGACAGAAGTCCCGCGCCGGCGGCTTCCACAAGGTCGGTTTCGAAGGCGGCCAGATGCCGCTGCAGCGCCGCCTGCCGAAGCGCGGCTTCGTCTCACTGACGGCGGCGAAGAACGTCGAAGTGCGTCTGTCCGATCTGGAAAAGCTGCCGGTCGGCGACGTCGACCTGTTGACGCTCAAGCAAGCGGGCGTGGTCCCGTCGGAAGCGCTGTCGGCCAAGGTCATCCTGTCCGGCAAGCTCACCAAGAAAATCGCGCTCAAGGGCGTCGGCGCCACCAAGGGCGCCAAGGCGGCCATCGAAGCGGCGGGCGGTTCCGTCGCGGAAATCGCTGCGGCAGCGGCTTAATCAAGGAATAGCGGAGAAACGACGTGGCGACCGCGATGGAACAAGCGCAAACTCTCGGCAAGACCGGCAAGTTCGGCGACCTCTGGCGCCGGCTGTGGTTCCTGCTGGGCGCGCTCGTCGTCTATCGCATCGGCGCGCATATCCCCGTTCCGGGCATCGACCCCGTCAAGCTGGCCGAACTGTTCCAGGGCCAGCAGGGCGGCATCCTCGGCATCTTCAACCTGTTCTCCGGCGGTGCGCTGTCGCGCTTCACCATCTTCGCGCTCGGGATCATGCCCTACATCTCGTCGTCGATCATCATGCAGCTGATGACGATCGCCGTGCCGAGCCTGGAGCAGCTGAAGAAGGAAGGCGAAGCCGGTCGCCGCAAGATCACGCAATACACGCGCTACGGCACGGTCGGCCTCGCGCTGTTCCAGGGCCTGGGAATCGCGATCGCGCTGGAATCGCAGGCTGGCCTGGTGCTCGACCCGGGCATGATGTTCCGCCTCACCACCGTGACGACGCTGGTCACCGGCACGCTGTTCCTGATGTGGCTGGGTGAGCAGATCACCGAGCGCGGCCTGGGCAACGGCATCTCGATCATCATCTTCGCCGGTATCGCGGCTGGCTTGCCGAATGCGCTGGGCGGCCTGTTCGAACTCGTGCGCACCGGTTCCATGCACCCGATCACCGCGCTGTTCATCTGCGCCCTGGTCGTGCTGGTCACCGGCTTCGTGGTATTCGTCGAGCGCGGCCAGCGCAAGATCCTGGTCAACTACGCCAAGCGCCAGGTCGGCAACAAGATCTACGGCGGCCAGAGCTCGCACCTGCCGCTCAAGCTCAACATGTCGGGCGTCATCCCGCCGATCTTCGCCTCGTCGATCATCCTGTTCCCGGCGACGGTGGCCGGCTGGTTCGGCGCCTCCGAAGGCATGCGCTGGCTCAAGGACATCGCCAGCACGCTGTCGCCCGGCCAGCCGATCTACGTGCTGCTGTACGCCTCGGCCATCGTTTTCTTCTGCTTCTTCTATACCGCGCTGGTCTTCAACTCGAAGGAGACGGCGGACAACCTGAAGAAGAGCGGCGCCTTCGTCCCCGGCATCCGTCCCGGCGAGCAAACGTCGCGCTACATCGACAAGATCCTGATGCGCCTGACGCTGGCCGGCGCGATCTATGTGACGGTCGTGTGCCTGCTGCCGGAATTCCTGATCCTCAAGTGGAACGTGCCGTTCTACTTCGGCGGCACCAGTTTGCTGATTATCGTGGTGGTCACGATGGACTTCATGTCGCAGGTTCAGGCGTATGTGATGTCGCATCAATATGAAAGCCTCTTGAAGAAGGCCAATTTCAAGGGCGCAGGTTTCCCGATGCGTTAAACAGGGATTTATGTCGAAGGAAGACGTTATCGAAATGCAGGGGGAGGTGATGGAGAACCTCCCCAACGCAATGTTCCGAGTCAAGTTGGAAAACGGGCATATCGTGCTCGGCCACATTTCCGGCAAGATGCGCATGCACTACATCCGCATCCTCCCCGGCGACAAGGTGACCGTTCAGCTCACGCCCTACGATCTGACCAAGGGACGCATCGTCTTCCGCGCGAAATAAGGTTTCTCCGGAGAGCAAAAATGAAAGTACTCGCTTCCGTCAAGTGCATCTGCCGCAACTGCAAGATCATCCGCCGCAAGGGCGTGGTGAGGGTCATCTGCACCGACCCGCGCCACAAGCAGCGCCAAGGTTGATCAGGGCATTTGTTTCAGATAAAATCACGGGTTCCCCGTTTTCCATTAATTACAGCGACATACAGGTAGGCATATGGCCCGTATCGCAGGCGTAAACATTCCGAACCACCAGCATGCAGAGATCGCGCTGACCGCGATCTATGGCATCGGCCGCGCGCGCGCGCAGAAGATTTGCGACGTCGCCGGCATCAAGCGTTCGTCCAAGATGAAAGACCTCACCGATGCCGAAATGGATCGGCTGCGCGAGGAAGTCGCCAAGTTCACCGTCGAGGGCGACCTGCGCCGCGAGGTGACCATGAGCATCAAGCGCCTGATGGACCTCGGCTGCTATCGCGGCGTCCGTCATCGCCGCGGCCTGCCGGTTCGCGGACAGCGCACCCGCACCAACGCTCGCACCCGCAAGGGCCCGCGCAAGGCGATCGCCGGCGCGAAGAAATAATCAGGAACCGACATGGCCAAACCCGCTACCAAAGTCCGCAAGAAGGTCAAGAAGAACGTCGCCGAGGGCATCGCCCACGTGCACGCCTCCTTCAACAACACCATCATCACCATCACCGATCGCCAGGGCAACGCGCTGGCATGGGCGACGTCGGGTGGTGCCGGCTTCAAGGGCTCGCGCAAGTCGACCCCGTTCGCGGCCCAGGTGGCCGCCGAAGCTGCCGGCAAGGCGGCCCAGGAATGCGGCGTCAAGAACCTCGAAGTGCGCATCAAGGGCCCCGGCCCCGGCCGCGAATCCGCGGTCCGCGCCCTCAACGCCCTCGGCATGAAGATCTCCAGCATCACGGACATCACGCCGATCCCGCACAACGGTTGCCGGCCGCCCAAGCGCCGCCGCATCTAAGCAAGGAGCAACAACAGTGGCCCGCAATCTAGACCCCAAGTGCCGCCAGTGCCGCCGTGAGGGAGAGAAGCTCTTCCTCAAGGGCGAAAAGTGCTTTACCGACAAGTGCTCGGTCGAGCGCCGCACCTACGCGCCCGGCCAGCATGGCCAGAAGTCCGGCCAGCGCCTGTCCGGCTATGGCCAGCAACTGCGCGAGAAGCAGAAGATCCGCCGCATCTACGGCATCCTCGAGCGCCAGTTCCGCAAGACCTTCGCCGAAGCCGAGCGCAAGAAGGGCCAGACCGGCGAGAACCTGCTGCAGCTGCTCGAGTCGCGCCTCGACGCCGTCGTCTATCGCATGGGCTTTGGCGCCTCGCGTGCCGAGTCGCGCCAGATCGTCCGTCACAACGGCATCCTGGTGAACGGCAAGCGCGTGAACATCCCGTCCTACAGTGTGCGCCCCGGCGACACCATCCAGCTCACCGACGCCGCGCGCAACCAGCTGCGCTCGAAGGGCGCCATGGAAGCGGCCGAATCGCGCGGCTTCCCCGAGTGGCTGGAAGTGAACATCAAGGAAGGCCGCGGCGTGTTCAAGTCGCTGCCCGCCCGCGAGGACCTGCCGCCTTCGATCAACGAAGGCCTCGTCGTCGAACTGTATTCGCGTTAATCATCAATCGGCGGGGCGCCTCCCGGCGCCCCGCATTGCTATTTCGAGGACTGCCGATGCAAAGCAACGCACTTCTGAAACCTCGCATCATCGACGTGCAGACGCTCTCCCCCGTGCATGCCCGAGTGGTCATGGAACCGTTCGAGCGCGGCTACGGCCACACGCTCGGCAACGCCCTGCGCCGCATCCTGTTGTCGTCGATGCCCGGCGCCGCCCCGACCGAAGTCTCGATCGAAGGCGTGCTGCACGAGTACTCGACGCTCGACGGCGTGCGCGAGGACGTGGTCGACATCCTGCTGAACCTCAAGGGCATCGTCCTCAAGCTGCACAGCCGCTCCGAGGCTACGCTGAACCTCTCCAAGAGCGGCGAAGGCGTCGTCACGGCGGCCGACATCGAGACGTCGCATGACGTCGAGATCATCAATCCCGATCACGTCATCGCGCACCTCGCGCCCGGCGGCAAGATCGAGATGCAGATCAAGGTCGAGACCGGCCGCGGCTACGAGCCCGCCAACGTGCGCGCCATCGCGAAGGAAAACAAGACCATCGGCCGCATCCTGATGGACGCCTCCTTCAGCCCGGTGCGCCGCGTCAGCTACGCCGTCGAGTCCGCGCGCGTCGAACAGCGCACCGACCTCGACAAGCTGATCGTAGACATCGAGACCAACGGCGCCGTCGATCCCGAAGAGTCGATCCGTTACGCCGCGCGCATCCTGATGGACCAGCTCTCGGTGTTCGCCGACCTTGAAGGCACGCCGCTGTCGGTCGAGACGCCGAAGGTCGCCTCCGTCGATCCGATCCTGCTGCGCCCGGTCGACGACCTCGAGCTGACCGTGCGTTCGGCCAACTGCCTCAAGGCCGAGAACATCTACTACATCGGCGACCTGATCCAGCGCACCGAAACCGAGCTCTTGAAGACCCCGAACCTGGGCCGCAAGTCGCTCAACGAAATCAAGGAAGTGCTCGCCTCGCGCGGCCTCACCCTTGGCATGAAGCTCGAGAACTGGCCGCCCGCCGGTCTCGAGAAACTGGGCTAAACCAAAAACCTAATAACAATTAACCGGCCGCTTGCATCGCGCGGCGGCCGCAGAAAAGGAAAAGCAAAATGCGTCACGGTAACGGACTCCGCAAACTCAACCGCACCTCGTCGCATCGCCTGGCGATGCTGCGCAACATGGCCGTCTCCATGCTGCGCCACGAGGCCATCAAGACCACGCTGCCGAAGGCCAAGGAACTGCGCCGCGTCGTCGAGCCGCTCATCACGCTCGGCAAGAAGCCGTCGCTCGCCAATCGCCGCCTCGCCTTCGACCGCCTGCGCGACCGCGAGGTCGTCGGCAAGCTGTTCGATGTCCTCGGCCCGCGCTACGCCAACCGCAACGGCGGCTACCTGCGCATCCTCAAGATGGGCTTCCGCGTCGGCGACAACGCGCCGATGGCGTACGTCGAACTGATGGACCGCCCGGCCGAGGCCGAAGGCAGCGAAGCGCCGACCGCCGAATAAGGCGAGGCGAATATCCGAAGAGGCCGAGACGCGTTCTCGGCCTTTTTGTTTTTGCGGCGGCGACCCTCGCGCCTTCGCGGGCTCGCGTGCTTATATCTCATTGCTTATAAGCATGTGATATCTAATTCGTTCCGGAAATAAGCAACCCTCCCTACACTCGCACGACGTTACGTGAAGGGAGTGTCAATGCCATCTGCCGATCGCCAGCTAGAGCGCGCGCTCGCCGCAGTGCGGGACGCGCTGCCCGCCATCACCGGCCTGTCGGTCTCGGGCGGCCGCGCGCTCGCCAAGTACTACGGCGCCTGGATCGCCAGCGCCTTCCAGCCCTGGCGCGATCCGGCCGACGGCAGCATCGTCGCCTTCGAGGCCTACGCGCGGTCGCACTCGAAGAACGGCAGCGACCTGTCGCCGTGGCAGCTGTTCGCCGACGCCGCCGTCGATACCGACCTCGTCACGCTCGACCGCCTCTGCCGTACTGTGCATGCCCTCAACTATTTCCACCGCGACCTGGCGCAGCCGCTGGTGCTGAATGTCGACGCGCGCCTGCTGCAAGCGGTGCCCGAGCGCCACGGCGAGTTCTTCGGCAAGGTGCTGTCGCTGCTCGGCGTGCCGCCGTCGCGCATCGTCATCGAGATCCACACCACCAAGCTGCTGGACCTGACGCGCATGAAGCAGATCCTCGCCAGCTATCGCCGTCATGGCTTCGCCGTCGCGGTGAACGCGGACAGCGTGATCCACGCGCGTTCGCTCGCCCACCTGCTGGCGCCCGAACTGCTGATGATCGATGCTTCGGCCTTTTCGCCCGATTCCCTGGTGCGCCAGGTCGAGAGCCTGCACGAGGCCGGCGTGCGCGTCGCCGTCAAGCGCATCGAGACCGCCGCCACGCGTGCCGCGGCAGTGGCGGGCGCGGCGGACTGGATCCAGGGTTTCCATCTCGACCTGCCGGCGGCCGACTTGGCGACATTCTCCGCTCGCAAGCCATGAGTGCCGTTCGCGCTTCCCTGCTCACGCGGCACAGCGTCCTGCCCGGCTTCGGCCTGGCACTCGGCTACACGCTGCTCTACCTGAGCCTGATCGTCCTGATCCCCTTGTCGGCCACCTTCTTCAAGTCGGCGACGCTCGGCTGGGACGCCTTCTGGGCGGTCGTCGCCGCGCCGCGCGTGCTCGCCTCGCTGCGCCTCACCTTCGGCGCCTCCCTGGCCGCCGCGACGCTCAACGCCTTCTTCGGCCTGCTCGTCGCCTGGGTGCTGGCGCGCTACGACTTCTTCGGCAAGAAGCTGATCGACGCCTTCGTCGACCTGCCCTTCGCCCTGCCGACCGCCGTGGCCGGCATCGCGCTGACGGCGCTCTATGCGCCCAACGGTCTCATCGGCGGCCTGCTCGCGCCCCATGGCATCAAGGTCGCCTTCACGCCGCTGGGCATCGTCATCGCGCTCACCTTCATCGGCCTGCCCTTCGTCGCGCGCACCGTCCAGCCGGTGCTCAAGGACCTCGAGGCCGAGTTCGAGGAGGCCGCGGCCTGCCTCGGCGCCGGCCGCTGGCAGACCTTCCGCCGCGTGATCCTGCCGGCCGTCGCGCCGGCGCTGCTGACGGGCTTTGCGCTCGCCCTGGCGCGCGCCATCGGCGAATACGGCTCGGTCGTGTTCATCGCCGGCATCATGCCGATGATCTCCGAGATCGCGCCGCTGCTGATCATCACCAAGCTCGAGCAGTACGACTACGCCGGCGCGACCGCCATCGCCGTCGTCATGCTGCTGATCTCCTTCGCGCTGCTGTTCGCCATCAACGCGCTGCAATGGTGGGCGAGCCGCCGCCACCAGGAGCTCTCGGCATGACCGCAATGGCGCTCCATCCGCCCGTCCCGTCCGCCGCCGCAACGCGCAGCGCCGCCACCGGCGAACCGGCCTGGGTGCGCCGCCTGCTGATCGCGGCGGCGCTGGCCTTCCTCGCGCTGTTCCTGTTCGTGCCGCTGGCGACCGTGTTCTACCAGGCGCTGAAGAAGGGCGCGGACCTGTACCTCGCGGCGATCGTCGAGCCCGACGCGCTCGCGGCCATAAGGCTCACGCTGCTCACCGCGACAATCGCCGTGCCGGCCAATCTGGTCTTCGGCGTCGCCGCCGCCTGGGCCGTCGCCAAGTTCGAGTTCCGCGGCAAGAGCGTGCTGATGACGCTGATCGACCTGCCGTTCGCCGTCTCGCCCGTGATCTCCGGCCTCATCTACGTGCTGATGTTCGGCGCCCAGGGCTGGATCGGCCCGTGGCTGCAGGAGCACGACCTCAAGGTCGTCTTCGCCGTGCCGGGCATCGTGCTGGCGAC
>DAIDAU010000342.1 GCA_027310465.1 Rhodocyclaceae bacterium | reverse complement strand
CCGCTACCAGATCGAGAAGGAGCTCGGCAAGGGGGCGATGGGCGTCGTCTATCTCGGCCGCGACCCGAAGATCAACCGCGTCGTCGCGATCAAGACGATGGCGCTGTCGCAGGAGTTCGAGGCAGACGAGCTCGCCGAGGTCAAGCAGCGCTTCTTCCGCGAGGCCGAGACGGCGGGGCGCCTCAACCACCAGAACATCGTCACCATCTTCGACGCCGGCGAGGAGCACGACCTCGCCTACATCGCGATGGAGTTCCTCAAGGGCAAGGACCTGGTGCCCTTCACCAAGCCCGGCCATCTGCTGCCGCTGCCCAAGGTGATCGACATCGTCGCCAGCGTCGCCGACGCGCTCGACTACGCGCACCAGAACAACATCGTGCATCGCGACATCAAGCCGGCCAACGTCATGTACGAGCCGACGACCGACCAGGTAAAGGTCACCGACTTCGGCATCGCGCGCATCACCGATTCGTCGAAGACCAAGACCGGCATGGTGCTGGGCACGCCGTCGTACATGTCGCCGGAGCAGCTGGCCGGCAAGAAGATCGACGGCCGCTCGGATCTCTTCTCGCTCGGCGTTTCGCTCTACCAGATGGCCTCTGGCCGCCTGCCGTTCGAGGGCGACTCGATGGCGCAGCTGATGTTCCGCATCGCCAACGAGCCGCATCCCGACATCCGCGGCGTCGATCCGAACCTGCCCGAGTGCCTGGTGGCGATCATCGACAAGGTGCTCGTCAAGGATGCCGATCAGCGCTACCAGACGGGCGCGGAACTGGCGGCCGACCTGCGCACCTGCCTCGGCATGGTGAGCGGCGCCAAGGCGGGCACCGGCGCCGACATCGACATTGGCATCTGAAAGGACGCAGATGGATTTGAGCAGGGCATTGGAGATCGCCACGCTGTCCGACACCGGCCTGGTGCGCTCCCATAACGAGGACGCCGTGCTGGCGAACGCCGCCGGCGGCTTCGTGGTTCTCGCCGACGGCATGGGCGGCTACAACGCCGGCGAGGTGGCGAGCGGCATGACGACGGCGCTGCTGGGCACCGAGCTGGCGAAGTCGTTCGGCGAGCGCGAACCGTTCGAGCTCGAGCCGGACGGCCGGCGCTGGGTTCATGTCGTTCTCGAGACGGAGATCGCGCGCACCAACGGCGCGGTCTACCAGGCGGCGCAGAGCCAGCCGCAATATTCCGGCATGGGCACGACGCTGGTCATGGCGGTGTTCCAGGACGACAAGATCACCGTCGCGCACATCGGCGATTCCCGCCTCTATCGGCTGCGCGGCGAGGAGTTCGGCCAGGTCACGCGCGACCACTCGCTGCTGCAGGAGCAGATCGACAGCGGCATGCTGACGCCCGAGCAGGCGCGGCATTCGCAGAACAAGAACCTGGTGACGCGCGCGCTGGGCATCGATCCGGCCGTCGATCCGGAAATCCACGATTACGACGTCCAGCCGGGCGACATCTACCTGCTGTGCTCGGATGGCCTCAACGACATGGTCGAGGACGACGAGATCGGCATGACGCTGCAGGCGCTGGGCGCCAATCTCCAGCTTTGCGCCATGCAGCTGGTGCAAATGGCGAACGACAACGGCGGACGTGACAATGTTTCGGTTATCCTTGTACGGGTCAAGGAAAGCTTCCCGGCTCCCACACGGGGCTGGTGGCAGCGGCTCCTGGGCTGGTTCAAGGCGCGTTGAGGAAAAGAAATGGCGAAACTGATTCTCTCGATGGAGAACATGGTGCTCAAGGAAATCCCGCTCACCAAGGAGCGGATGACCATCGGGCGCAAGCCGCACAACGACATCCAGATCGACAACCTGGCGATCTCCGGCGAGCACGCGGTGGTCGTCACGGTCCTCAACGACTCGTTTCTCGAGGATCTCCACAGCACCAACGGCACCTTCGTCAACGGCCATTCGGTCGAGAAGCACTTCCTGCAGAACGGCGACGTCGTCGAGCTCGGCAAGTACCGGCTGAAGTACGTCAACGAGGTGCCGGCGCAGGCTGCGGGAGGCGCCGCGCCAGGCCCGGCCGACTTCGAGAAGACCATGGTGCTGCGTCCCGACCTCGCGCACAAGACCGCCGAGCAGATCCAGAACAAGGGCATGGGCGACACCCAGGTCGGCATCAAGGCGGCGACGCCGGCTGCTGCTCCCGCTCCCGCTGCGCCTGCCCCCGCCGCGCCGGCACCTGCCGCGCCGGCGGCGCTGCCGCCGGCGGCGATCCAGATTCTCAGCGGCGCCAACACCGGCAAGGAGCTGGAACTCACCAAGACCCTGACGACGCTCGGCAAGCCGGGCGTTCAGGTGGCGGTGATCGCGCGCCGGCCGCAGGGCTATTTCATCACCCACGTCGAAGGCGCCAGCTTCCCGATCGTCGCCGGCGTGACCCTCGAGGCCAACAAGCCGCATCCGCTCAAGGATCACGACATCATCGAGTTGGCCGGCGTCAAGATGGAATTCTTCTTCAAGGCCTGAAGCTGCGGCGGAATCTCATGACCGGCTCGTCAAGCCTGCGCGGGAGACGCGCATCGTGAAGCGGCACCTGGCGAGATTCCTGATCGGGGCGGTGATACTGGTCGCGCTGCTGGGCCACGCGGCGAAGTTCTACCAGATCGGGCTGGTCAACCGCCTCGACGCCATCATCTACGACGCCAAGATCCGGCTGTCGATGCAGCACGGCGTCGACGACCGCATCGTGATCCTCGACATCGACGAGAAATCGCTGGCGGAAGTCGGCCGCTGGCCATGGTCGCGCGAACGCATGGCGACGCTGGTGAAGAAGCTGTTCGAGCGCGACGGCATCCGGCTGCTCGGCTTCGACATCGTGTTCGCCGAGCCCGACGACAGCTCCGGCCTGAAGTCGCTCGAAGGATTGGCTAGGCGCGAATTCCGCGACAGCGGCGCCTTCCTCAAGACCGTCGAGCAGCTGCGGCCGCAGCTCGATTACGATGCGCGCTTCGCCGAGGCCTTGAAGGGCCGGCCCGTCGTCCTCGGCTACTACCTGTCGAGCGAGAGCAAGGGCACCGCGTCGGGCGCCTTGCCGCAGCCGGCGCTGCCGGCCGGCACGTTCGGCAATCGCAACATCGCGTTCACGACGTGGACCACCTACGGCGCCAATCTCCCGGAGTTCCAGCAGGCCGCGGCGAGCGCCGGCCATTTCAATCCGCTGGTCGACTTCGACGGCATCGCGCGGCGCGTGCCGCTCTTGGCCGAATACAAGGGCGCGTACTACGAGGCGCTGTCGCTGGCGATGACGCGCGCGCTGCTCGGCTTCCCCAAGCTCGAGCCCGGCTTCGCCGAGGGGGCGGGCAAGAACTACGGCGGCCTCGAATGGCTGGACATGAAGACGCCGCAGGGCACGCTCTCGATCCCCGTCGACGAGAACGCGGCGGCGATGATCCCCTATCGCGGACCGCAGGGGAGCTTCCGCTACATCTCGGCCGCCGACGTGCTGCGCGACCGCATCAAGCCGGAGGAGCTGGCGGGGCGCATCGTCCTCATGGGCACCACCGCGCCCGGCCTCATGGACCTGCGCGCGACGCCGGTGAGCAGCGCCTACGCCGGCGTCGAGATCCACGCCAACCTGATCGCGGGCTTCCTCGACGGCACCATCAAGTACAAGCCGCCGTACGTGCTCGGCGCCGACGTCGTGCTGACCCTGCTGATCGGCGCCGCGCTGGTGTTCCTGCTGCCGCTGCTCTCGCCGGTGCGCGCCACGCTGGCGGCGCTGGCGGTGCTGCTGATCGCCGTCGGCATCAACCTCGCCTTCTGGACCCAGGCCAACATGGTGCTGCCGGTGGCCGGCAGCCTGGTCCTGATCGCCTTGCTCTACGCGATGAACATGTCCTGGGGCTACTTCGTCGAATCGAAGGCGAAGCGCCAGTTCACCGAGCTGTTCGGCCAGTACGTGCCGCCCGAGCTGGTCGACGAGATGGCGAAGAATCCGGAAGGCTACAGCATGGAGGGCCGCAAGGCCGAGCTCACCGTGCTGTTCTCGGACGTGCGCGGCTTCACGACCATCTCGGAAGGCCTGCAGCCGGACCAGCTGGCGACCCTGATGAACCTCTATCTCGGCGCCATGACCGAGGTGATCCGCGGCCACCGCGGCACGCTCGACAAGTACATCGGCGACGCCATCATGGCGTTCTGGGGTGCGCCGGTCGACGATCCGCAGCACGCCCGGCAGGCGGTGACCACCGCGCTGGACATGCAGCAGGCATTGATCGCGCTGAACAAGGAGCTGGCCGCGAAGGGCTGGCCCGAACTCAAGATCGGCGTCGGCGTGAACACCGGGCCGATGACCGTGGGCGACATGGGCTCGCCGGTGCGCAAGGCGTACACGGTGATGGGCGACGCGGTGAACCTCGGCTCGCGCCTCGAGGGCATCACCAAGCAATACGGCGTCGGCGTCATCGTCGGTGAGGGTACGTTCGAGCTGGTGAAGGACGAGTTCGTCTTCCGCGAGCTCGATCTGGTGAAGGTCAAGGGCAAGGACAAGCCGGTCGGCATCTTCGAGCCGCTGGGGCCGAAGGGGCAGGTCGCCAAGCAGGCCCTCGACGAGCTCAAGCTCTGGAAGGAGGCGCTGGCGGCCTATCGCGGGCAGGACTGGGACAAGGCCGACGTCGCCCTGTTCAACCTGTCGCGCGTGTCGCCGCACAAGCTCTACCAGGTCTATCAGGAGCGCATCGCCCATTACCGCAAGGAAGCGCCGGGGGCGGACTGGGACGGCTCCTGGAAGTTCGAGACGAAATGAAGGTGCGCGTTCTCGGCTGCAGCGGCGGCATCGGCGGGCGCCATCTGCGCACCACCTCGCTGCTGGTCGACAACGACGTCCTGATCGATGCCGGCACGGGGGTGAGCGACCTCTCGATCGCCGAGCTCGCGCAGATCGACCATATCTTCCTCACGCACACGCATCTCGACCACATCGCCTGCCTGCCGCTGATGATCGACACCGTGGGCGACATGCGCAGCCGGCCGGTGACGATCCACGCCACCGAAGCCGTCGTCGAGATCCTGCGCAACCACGTCTTCAACTGGGCGGTGTGGCCCGACTTCACCGAGATCCCGTCGAACGAGCGGCCCTTCCTGCGCTTCGAGACGCTGCGCGTCGGAACGCCGCTGGCGCTCGACGGCCGCCGCATCGTGCCGCTGCCGGCTTCGCACACCGTGCCCGCCAACGGCTACCAGCTCGATTCCGGCAAGGCGAGCCTGGTGTTCTCCGGCGATACCGGGCCGTGCCCGGCGCTCTGGGAGGCCGTCAACAAGATCGCCAATCTGCGCACGCTGATCGTCGAGACGGCGTTTTCCAACCGCGAGCGGCAGCTGGCGACGGCGTCCAAGCATCTGTGTCCGGACATGCTGAAGGAGGAGCTGGCGAGCCTGCAGCGCGAGGCCGATCTGTTCATCACGCACCTGAAGCCCGGCCAGGTCGAGCTGACGATGCAGGAGATCGAGGACTGCATCGGCGAGTTCAAGCCGCGCATGCTGCAAAACAACCAGGTGTTCGAG
>DAIDAU010000340.1 GCA_027310465.1 Rhodocyclaceae bacterium | reverse complement strand
GAGTCAGGGTCTCCGCCCCAACCAGCGTACCGGTGCTCAATACTGCCGCCGCGGCGCTGGTCGTGCCATCGTAGCCGCGGCTGCCGCTTAGGCTGACGACATAGGGCGTGATCTTCCAAGTCCCCGCCGCGTAGACGATGTCATAGCCTTGCTGATTGGAGTAGAGACCGCTCGGCAGCACGCTGTAAGTCGCTGCGTCTTTGGCGATGCCGGTATAGGCGACTGCGCCGAGCAGTTTGCTCGAGTCGACGCTGAGCGAATAACTCGCGCCCGGCCCCGCTGTCGTCCCGTCGTAGACCTTGCTGCCTCCCGTCGCCGTGACCGTGAGCGGCGTGAGAAAGCTGCGCAGCAGCGGATAGGTCGCGCCATCGTAGATGCGCCAAGTGGCGCTGCTGCCGCCGGAGCTGGCGATATCCCAAGCGATGAATGTCGCGCTCTGCGTCATCTGCGCGGTCGTTGCGCCGGTGCCGCCTGCGCTCGATGCCTGGCCGGAGAGGTCCGTGTCCCAGTAGGAATCGGTGACGTAGGTCGGACCCATTTCGTTGTAGCCGACGAGCCCGCCGACGTTATTGCCGGCGCCGCTGACCGGCCCGACGCTGTATGAACCGCTGACGTTGCCAAAATTCTGCCCGACCAAGCCGCCGACATAATTGCCGCCCGCGACGGAACCGGTCGCATAGCTGCTGGCGACGCTGGCGCGGGAACTGTTATAGCCGACCAATCCGCCGGCATTGTTCCCGCCGCTGGCGCCGATCACGCTGCCGGCCGCGTAGGAATTGCTTATGGCGCTACCCCAGTCGTTGTAGCCTGCCAAGCCGCCGACATTCGAACTACCCGTCACCGCCCCGACCGCGTAGCTCGCTGCGATGCTGCTGAACGCGTTGTAACCCACCAATCCGCCGACGTTGTCGCCGCTTCCAGTCACACTGCCGGTCGCGAAGCTATTGCGGATCGGAGCATCGCTCTCTGGGCCGACGTTGTTGCCCACCAATCCACCGACATAAGAGACGCCCGATACCTTGCCGCTAGCGTAGCTCGTGCCGATGCTGCCGCCGTTGTCGCCGACCAGCCCGCCGACATTGCTGCCCGTCGCGGTCACGCTCACGGCGGCGAAAGAGTCCGAGATGGTGCCCGACGTGCCTTTGTCGCCGACCAATCCACCGACGTAAGACGCGCCGCTCACGCTGCCCGTGGCGTAGCTCGCGCCGATATTGTTGCCGTTGTGACTGCCTACCAGCGCGCCCACATAGTCCTTGCCCGTCACGTTGACGTTGGTCAGTCCGATGCCGGTGAGTTTGCCGTTGCCACTCAGGCGCCCGATGAAGCCGACGTTGGAATTGAACGCCTGATTCACCGACAGATTGGCCAAGGCGTAGCCCGCGCCGTCGAACTCCGAAGCTTGGAATACCGGGATGTGCCAACCGGACAGCGCGCTCAGATCGAGGTTCGCGGCGAGGCGGAACTTGTAGCTCGGGCTGTCGGTGAAAGCGAGCAGGTCCTTCAGTCCCTGGATGCCACCGACGGTGTAGTAGCCGTCGGCGCTCAAGGGCAGGCTCGCACCGTAACTCGCGATGTCCAGCGACTTGCCGTTCGCTTGCCAAGCCTGGTATTGCGCCGTGTACAGCCCGCCTTCGGTGACGTGACGGGCGCCGTTGATGCTCACCGCGTCGATGTCGTAATGCGAATTGCTGAACGTACCGCCGTTCTTGCCGACCAGGCCGCCCACCTCGCTCCCGCCGCTGACGCTGCCCGTGGCGTAGCTGTTGTTGACGTTGCCGGCATTAGAGCCGATCAATCCGCCGACGAAACTGCCGCTCGCGCTCACGCTCCCGCTCGCATACGCCGAGATGGTCGTGCCGGTCGAGTTGTTCCCGATCAATCCGCCCACCGACGAGACGCCGCTGACGTTGCCAGCGGCATAGACGTTGCTGAGACTCGTGCCGCTGTTCGAATGCGAGCCGATCAAACCGCCTACGTAATTGTTGCCCGAGACATTGCCCGCGGCGTGGCTGTTGCCGATGCCGCCGTAGCCGCTTACTCCCGCCAGTCCGCCGACATAGTCCGCACCCGTGACGCTGGCGGTCGTATAGACGTTGTCGATGCTGCCCCAGTTCTCGCCGACCAAGCCGCCGACGGTGTTTCTGCCGGTGACGCTGCCGCCCGTCAGGCCGACGTTCTTGACCATCCGCCCGCTTCCCACGGCGGCGAACAAGCCCACATAATCCGTCGTCGGCCGATTGATGGTCAGACTGCTGATGACATGGCCTGCGCCATCGAACATGCCGTTGAAGCAGGTGGAGCACAATGTGGCATAGCCGCCGACCGGAGCGAAGCCGGCACCGCCCCAGACGCCCGAAGCGCGCGCCGACTCGCCCATGTCGATGTCGGCGGCAAGCGTATAGC
>DAIDAU010000337.1 GCA_027310465.1 Rhodocyclaceae bacterium | reverse complement strand
ATACTGGGCAAGGAAGTCGCCGTACCGGCGCTCGACATGAGGCTCCATTTGCAGCGCCTTGACGGTCGCCATCCCGGAAACGTATTCGGTGAGGAAGGACTGGTTCCTGGCGCCGAGCATGAACTGGCGGTTGAGCTTCTCGCGGAAGACCGGAACGACAAGCACACTCATCAGGCAGATGCAGCCGAGAAGGCCCACGGCGATCAGGCTCAGTTGCCACGAGTAGGCGAACATCACGGCGAGGAAGATAAGCAGGAAGGGAAAGTCGAGCGCGAGGGTGACGGCGGCGCCGGAAACGAATTCGCGGATGGTCTCCACCCCGTGCAGTCGGGCGACGAGTGTGCCGGTGGGACGATATTCGAAGTACGGGAGCGGCAGGCGCAGCAGGTGACGGAATACCTGGCTGCCCAGAACCGCGTCGATGCGGTTGCCGGTATGGAGCACCAGGTATTGGCGCAGCCAGGTCATAACGCTGGTGAACAGCATGAACATGACGAGCGCCACGCCGATGACGATCAGCGTGCTGTTGGTCTGGTGGACGACGACCTTGTCGATGATGACCTGGGTGAACAGCGGCGTGGCGAGGCCGACGAGCTGGATCGAGAGCGAGGCGACGAGGACGTCGCGCCAGATCTTCTTGTGCTTGAGCAGTTCGGGGATGAACCACTTGAAGCCGAAGGCCGGCTTTTCGGTTTCGAAGCCGGCGATAGCATCCTGCTCGCCCGGTCCTTCGCCCGCATGCTCGCGCGCGACGAGAATCAAGTCAGGCTCGAAGCGCTGGGCGGCTTCTTCGGCCGTAATGGTTTCCGGCGCCTGGGCGCCCGAACGGAAATAGAGAAGTTTGGCCCCGTCGGTCTTGAGGATGAGGACGGGAATCGCCGGAGCGCTGCTTTCCTCGGCGGATTCGGGCTTCAGAAAAGCGATCGACGGCAACGGCTGCGGGGTCCAGGATTCGGTGGGAAGCGAACCGGTGCCGGTCTTGAGGCCGAGAGCGCGCGCAGCGTCGTGAAAGGTGCAGCGATTATGCGGCGGCGGGTATTGGCTGGCGATCAGTGCAGCATCGAAGGGAATCCGATAAAGGCCGCACAGGCTGCCCAACAGCCAGAGCAGCGCATTACCATCCATTGGCGCAATAGCGCCGGCTTCTTCTTCCATTGACTCCCCGCGCACGTTATCAGCCTCGATTGGAGGCCGACTTGGTCAGCTGTTTCTCTTGGGTGGGAAACGCGCAAATGGACCAGAGGCGCGGGATACTTGTGGTACGGAATCGTTGGTTCGAGGATGCCGCTTCTTATGACGCGTAATTCTGACTACCAGCTGACCATTTTACAATTGCCCGAATGGCATATGTCTAAAGGCCAACCAGACACAATCAATCCGCGACCGATACCATACGCACAGCTAAAATTCTCTCCCGCCGCCCAACGTGATTTCCATTGCGTTCGTACTTTTCCTCCTCACCACCACATCATGGGCTGGCGGGGATATGCATATGCACTGGTCGGATCACTCGTATGTCTGGCATTACAATTCCGAGGGCCACCCGTCATGGCTAACCGACGACCAAGCCTTTGCGGTCGTCCATCAGGCGGCCAAGGACTGGAAAGCTTGTGGTATCGAGTTGCGCTACGCCGGAATCACCGACAAGAAACCCGGAGTCTTTGATGGCAAGAATGTCGTTGGCTGGCGAACTGACGGGACGCGATACAGTGCTTGGACTTCATGGCGCATGCGGCGAGACGGCCGCGCCGTGGAAGCCGACATCACTCTCTACAGCAACATCTTCGATATCTACCGGCGCAAAGGAATCGACGCGTACCTTGAGATGCGGAAGAGCGCCATCCACGAGTTTGGACACGCACTTGGCCTATCGCATTCGTCAAAGCCAAGTGACGCGATGTCGGTAAGGGTTCGCACCCGGCCCGAGTGGCGGCTGCCTTCGGACAACGACATTGGCGAGTGCAGGAAGATCTACTCGCGACCACCGCTATAGAGTCGTTCGACCAACTCAATCTGAAGCGGCAGGCAACGGCCGAGCGCAAAGCGATCAAGCACGGTCTGCCTGGCAAGCGCGCCAATGGCTTCCTTCTCGGCTCTGTATTTTAGGACATCAACGACCTTCTCGGCAATCGAATCCGCTGAGAAGAAGTCCACGAGATAGCCATTCTTGCCGTCTTCGATGACTTCCTCAACGGGCGGTGTGCGCGAGCCGACCACAACGCAGTCGCACGCCATAGCCTCGAGCATCGACCAGGATAGTACGAACGGATAGGTCAGATAGACGTGGACACTCGAAATGCTTAGCAGGTCAAGATAGCGGTCGTACGGAATGCGGCCGAGGAAGAAGACGCGATCGAGGTCGATGGCCGCTCCCAATTCAGCCAGCATTAGTTCGCGATAGGTCTTGCCATCCGGGAGCATTCTTCCGTAGCTGATCTCGTCGCCTCCGACGATGACGATCTTGGCCGATGGACGGGCCGTCTGTATTCGCGGCAGTGCGCGCATGAAGCGATGGAAGCCTCGATACGGTTCCAGGTTGCGCGCAACGTAGGTCACGACTTCGTCTTCCGTGGTCAGTACCTTGCCGTTCGGCAAGGTAAAACGTGCGTCCCTACGCCTCAGTACTCGAGAGACATCTATGCCGTCATGCACTACCGAGATTCGCTCGCGGCAGGGCTCCGGATATTGTCGGCGCTGCCAGAATGTTGGGCTCACTGCCGCATCGGCGCTCTCGAAGCTCACCAGCTGAGTGGAATTTCGCAGCCGCAGCTTGCAACGCTGGTCGAAGCTCGCCGGATATTCCGGATCGAAATTGAAGTCTGATCCGGCGCTGCGGTAGAAGAATTCGGCGTAGAGCAGCAGCTTCGCGGCCGGGAACACGTCCTTAAGAAACAGGCATTCGCCCCATGCCGGATGGCCGACAATGACGTCAGGCGAGAACCCCTTGCGCTGCAATTGAAGCGCTGCCCGCGCTGCCGCCTGCCCCCGACGAACATGCGCTTCTGCGCTTTGAAGATAGTTGTGAGTCGCCGGCGACGTATTGGGGGGCGACGCATAGGCAAGAACTTCGACTCCGTTCGCCAAATGCCGCGCTCGCGCCTGGTTGTTTCGGTCGGTCAATGCAATAACCTGGGCGCCGCGGGTAGCGAACGCCGGAGCGAGATGCTTGTACTGCCCGGGAAAATTCTGATGAACGAATAGGATCTTCATCGAAGGCAAGACGACACTTTGACTCGCGCAGCATATCATTCCAATTGCATTGAAATGAACGAATGATTGCTCTGCCAGTCTGGCTAGCGCAGCTTGCGCAGGCGCAACTGCGAGCCCAGCGCGGCCCATTGCAGCGTTTCGTCCTCGAGCGCCGCCGCGGTGAGCGGCGACGCGTCGAGCCAGGCTTCGTTGACCGTGAGCTGGAAGCCGCGCGGCGTCACGCCGGCGCGCACCGGCAGGTCGGGCCCGTCGTCGCGCGAACGGTGCAGCAGCGCCGCCGTGCGCAGCGCGAAGATCAGCAGCCAGTCGGCCGGCTCGCGCGTCATCGCCTGCACGCGGTCGAGCTTGCCGCGATGGCCGAGCACGATGCGCGAGAGGCGCTGCTGGTCGCGCCGGGAAAAGCCCGGCATGTCGGCGTTCTCGAGAATGTAGGCGCTGTGCTTGTGGTAGCTCGAGTGCGCCACCGAGATGCCGATCTCGTGGAGCCGCGCCGCCCACGACAGCAGCCTTCCCTCGGGCTGCCCGTTGATCGTCGCCGCCGACGCCAGCTCGCCGAGCAGGCGCAGCGCCGTGCGCCCGACGCGCGCCGCCTGGCGGGCGTCGACCTCGTAGCGCAGCATGAAGGCCGCGACGGTCGCCTCGCGCAGGTCCTCGTGATGGTAGCGGCCGAGCAGGTCGTAGAGCACGCCCAGGCGCAACGCGCCTTCGGAGAAGGTCATGCGTTCGAGGCCGAACTCGCGGAACACCGCCGACATGATCGCCACGCCGCCCGGCAGCACCGGCACGCGGTCGGCGCGCAGCCCCTCGAGACTCAGCTTGCCGGCATCGCCCGCTTCGTAGAGGGCTCCGCGCAGGCGCTCCAGGCCCTCGCGCGTGATGCCGGTGGCGCCGCCAGGATTGAAGCCGTTCAGCTCGAGCAGGTCGGCGATGGCCTTGGCCGTGCCCGAGGAGCCGACCGCCTCCTCCCAGCCGGCGCCGAGATAGGCGTGGGCGATCGCCTGCACTTCCTTGCGCGCGGCCAGCTCGGCCTGCTTCATCAGCTTCTTGGTGACCCGCCCGCCGGGAAAGTAGCGCAGCGTGTAGCTGATGCAGCCCATGTAGAGCGATTCCAGCAGCCCCGGCTGGAAGTTGCGCCCGACGATGAATTCGGTGGAGCCGCCGCCGATGTCGACGACCAGGTGCTGCATATGCGGATTGGGCAGCGTATGCGCGACGCCGAGGTAGATCAGCCGCGCTTCCTCGCGCCCGGCAATGACTTCGATCGGGAAGCCCAGCGCGGCTTCCGCCTCGACCAGGAACTGCGGCGCGTTCTTCGCCACGCGCAGCGTGTTGGTCGCCACGGCGCGCACCGCGCCGCGTTCCAGGCCGCGCAGCATCTCGCCGAAGCGCGCCAGCGCATCGAGCGCGCGCAGCTGCGAGGGACCGTCGAGCGTCTTGCCCGGCGTCAGGCCGGAGGCCAGGCGGACGGTGTCCTTGAGACCGTCGAGCGGGTAGATCTGGTTGCCGATGACGCGCCCGATCTGCAGGCGGAAACTGTTGGAGCCGAGATCGACGGCGGCGAGGAGATCGTAGCCCATAAGCCGCGCATTCTAATTCAAGCGCCGCCCTTGCCGCTCTGGCGCGGCGCTCCAGTCTGTCATATCCTTGCAACCTTCCCGCAACAGAATCCGCCGCCTATGCAGCCCGCGCGCGGATCATCGATGGAAGCCATGCCGACACCGATCACGCGCCGCTATCCGCCCGAGCATTTCATCAACCGCGAGCTCTCGCTGCTGGCCTTCAACCGCCGCGTGCTGGCGCAGGCCGCCGACGAGCGCGTGCCGCTGCTCGAGCGCCTGCGCTTCCTGTGCATCGTCTCGTCCAACATGGACGAGTTCTTCGAGATCCGCGTCGCCGGCCTCAAGGAGCAGATGAAGCTCGGCAGCCAGACGCTGACCACCGACGGGCTGTCGGCCGAGGAGGCCTACCGGCGCATCGCCCTCGAGGCGCACGCGCTGATCGCCGAGCAATACGCGCTGCTGAACGACGTCATCCTGCCCAAGCTGCGCGCCGAGGGCATCGTCTTCCTGCGCCGTTCCGAATGGACCCAGGAACAGCGCGCATGGATCCGCGACTACTTCATCGGCGAGCTGATGCCGATGCTGACGCCGATCGGCCTCGATCCGGCGCACCCCTTCCCGCGCGTCCTCAACAAGAGCCTCAACTTCGCCATCGAGCTGTCCGGCCACGACGATTTCGGCCGCAGCGGCGGGGCCGCCATCGTCCAGGCGCCGCGCGCCCTGCCGCGCGTGATCGCCCTGCCGCGCAAGCTCACCGGCGTCGACTTCGGCAGCGTCTTCCTGTCGTCGATCATGCACGAGCACGTGCACGAGCTGTTCCCCGGCATGCAGATCACCGGCTGCCACCAGTTCCGCGTCACGCGCAATTCCGACCTGTGGGTCGACGACGAGGAAGTGAAGAACCTGCGCACCACGATCCAGGGCGAACTGCCGCAGCGCCATTTCGGCGACGCCGTGCGCCTGGAGATTCCCGACAACTGCTCGCCGCTGGTCGGCGACTTCCTGCTGCAGCAGTTCGGCCTCGAGCGCGAGGACCTCTACCAGGTGCCCGGCCCGGTCAACCTGGTGCGCCTGATCTCGGTGCCCGACCAGGTCGACCGCCCCGACCTCAAGTACCCGCCGTTCCAGCCCGGCCTGCCCAAGGTGCTGACCAAGCGCTCCGACATCTTCGCCGCCATGCGCAAGCAGGACATCCTGCTGCACCATCCGTTCCAGTCGTTCAATCCGGTCGTGCAGATGCTCGAGCAGGCGGCCGACGACCCGCAGGTGGCCGCGATCAAGATGACGCTCTACCGCACCGGCAGCGATTCGGTGCTGCTCGATCACCTGCTGCGCGCCGCGCAGCACGGCAAGGAAGTGACCGTCGTGGTCGAGCTGATGGCGCGCTTCGACGAGGAGGCCAACCTCAACATCGCCGGCCAGCTCGAGGACGTCGGCGCCCATGTCGTCTACGGCGTGTTCGGCTACAAGACGCACGCCAAGCTGCTGACGGTGCTGCGCCGCGAGGAGGAAGGCTACCGGCGCTACATCCATCTGGGCACCGGCAACTACCATCCGCGCACCACCCGCTTCTACACCGACTTCGGCCTCATGACCTGCGATCCCGAGATCGGCGCCGACGTCGCCGAGGTCTTCAAGCAGATCACCGGCATGGGCCGGGCCGCCGACCTCAAGCACCTGTGGCGCGCGCCGTTCACGCTGCACTCGAACATCATCGCCTGCATCAAGGCGGAGACGGAGGCCGCCAAGGCAGGCCGCCAGGGCCGCGTCATCGCCAAGATGAACGCGCTGCTCGACCCCGAGACCATCGAGGCACTTTACGAAGCCTCCCAGGCCGGCGTCGAGATCGACCTCGTCGTGCGCGGCGTCTGCGCGCTGCGGCCGGGCGTCAAGGGACTTTCCGACAACATCCGCGTACGCTCGATCATCGGAAGATTCCTCGAGCACCACCGCATCTTCTACTTCCACGCCGACGGCGAGGAGAAGCTCTACCTGTCGAGCGCCGACTGGATGGAGCGCAACTTCTTCCGCCGCATCGAGGTCGCCTTTCCGGTGCTGGAGAAGAAGCTCAAGCAGCGCGTCATCAAGGAGGGCTTGCGCCCGTATCTCGCCGACAACTCCCAGGCCTGGGAGATGGAGAGCGACGGCCAGTACCGTCCGCTGCGCGCCAAGCGCGGCCTCGCCTTCAGCGCGCAGGACATGCTGCTCGCCGAGATGGCGGCCGCCGTGGTCTAGGGTTCAGCCCTCATGGACCGACAGAACCGGCAGCATTTCCGGAGCCCGGGCATCGCCTTGCGCTTCGCTTGAAGCGACGGCTGCGGCTTCGCCCGACATGGCGGCGGCCATCTTTTCGCGGTCCAGCTCGCCTTCCCACTTCGACACCACCACCGTGGCGACGCCGTTGCCGATGAAGTTGGTCAGCGCGCGCGCCTCGGACATGAAGCGGTCGATGCCGAGGATCAGCGCCAGGCCGGCGACGGGGATCGAAGGGACCACGGCAAGGGTCGCCGCCAGCGTGATGAAGCCGGCGCCCGTCACGCCCGACGCGCCCTTGGAGGTCAGCATGGCGACGCCGAGGATGGTCAGCTCCTGGCCCAGCGTGAGGTCGATGTTCAGCGCCTGGGCGACGAACAGCGCGGCCATCGTCAGGTAGATGTTGGTGCCGTCGAGGTTGAACGAATAGCCGGACGGCACGACCAGTCCGACCACCGACTTCGAGCAGCCCATGCGCTCGAGCTTCGCCATCAGCGGCACCAGCGCGGACTCCGACGACGAGGTGCCGAGCACCGTCAGCAGCTCGTCCCTGATGTAGAGGATGAAGCGCACGATGTTGAAGCCCGTGGCCGCGGCGATGACGCCGAGGACGATGAAGACGAACAGGCCGCAGGTCAGGTAGAAGCTGCCCATCAGCGCGGCCAGCGGCTTGAGCGCGGCGATGCCGTACTTGCCGATGGTGAAGGCCATGGCGCCGCCGGCGCCCAGCGGCGCGAGCTTCATGATGGTGCCCATCATGGCGAAGAAGATGTGCGAGGCGTCCTCGATGAAGCGGTGCACCGGCTGGCCGATCTTGCCCATGTGCATCATCGCGTAGCCGAACAGCACCGCCAGCAGGAGCACCTGGAGCAGGTCGCCCGAGCCGGTGAACGCGTCGGTGAAGGTCTTCGGGATGATGTGCAGGACGAAGTCGACGCTGCTCTGCTCGGAAGCGGCCTTGGCGTAGGAGGCGACGGCCTTGGAGTCGAGCGTCTGCGGATCGACGTTGAAGCCCTGTCCCGGCTGGATCACGTGCATGACGATCAGCCCGATGGCCAGCGCCAGCGTCGACACCACCTCGAAGTACAGCAGCGCCTTGCCGCCGACGCGCCCCACCTTCTTCATGTCGCCGGTGCCGGCGATGCCCAGCACCACGGTGCAGAAGATGACCGGGCTGATGAGCATCTTCACCAGCGCGATGAAGCCGTCGCCGAGCGGTTTGAGGCTGGTGCCGAGCTTGGGATCGAAGTAGCCGACGAGGCCGCCGGCGACGATGGCAACCAGGACCCAGAAATAGAGGTGGCGAGTGAGTCGTTTCATGATCGGCAATCCCGCTGTGCGTGCGAACGAGCCGCTCACGATACTCGGACGCCGTGCACTGTCGATTGTGGCTATCCGAATTGTGGATAGCCGCAGGCGCCGCAGCTCAGTTCGACATCAGCACCGGCACCGTCATGTTGCGCAGGATGTGCCGCGTGCCGGCGCCGCGGCTGACGAAGGGGAAGCCGAGGTGGCTATGGGCGCCCATCACCAGCAGGTCCGCGCCCTGGTCGGTGACGCGGTTGAGCAGCATGTCCATGATGCCGACGTCCTCGACCACCAGCACCTCGGTCGCCGCCTTGATGCCGTGGCAGGCGAGGTGCCGCGTCACCGCCACGCACGACGCTTCGGCGCCGTCGGTGCGGGTGTCGATCGACAGCACCACGGCTTCCTGGCAGCCTTCGATCAGCGGCAGCGCGTCGTTCAGCGCGTGCGCCGCCTCGCGCGAGTTGTTCCAGGCGAGCAGCGGACGCTGGAACGGCACCGCATAGTCGCCGACGTAGGGCACGATCAGCGCCGGCCGGCCGGAATTCAGCACGACCTCCTCGGGCAGTTCGGGCGGCACGAGGCCCGCGGCATCGCCGTCGTACTGGCCGAGCAGCGTCAGGTCGGCGAAGCGCGCGAGCGCCGTGATCTGGTAGACCAGCTCGACGTCGCGGCCGCGATTGATGTCGATCCACTCGGCCTGCGCGATGCCGGCGGTCGCCTGCCTGAACGCCGCCTCGCTGGCCTTCGCCGTCTCGACATACGCCGCCGGCGGCCAATGCGGCACCACGCCGACCTGCATCGCTTCGGCACGCTGGGCGAAGAAGCCGACCAGCCGCGCCCGGTGCGCGCGCGCCAGCGCCGCCGCGATGGCCAGACGGGCGCCGGTGCGCTCGCCGGAATCCAGATGCACCATCAGGTTCTTCAGGGCCATATTTCCCTCACTTCAACGGCGCCGCCAGGCGATGAACTCGCCGACGATGCCGCGCCGGAACAGCAGCACGCAGGCGACGAAGATCGCGCCCATGATCACGGTGACGAGCGAACCGACCTTGTCCGCCAATTCATTTTCCAGCACGACGATCACGCCGGCGCCGACCACCGGACCGAGCAC
>DAIDAU010000335.1 GCA_027310465.1 Rhodocyclaceae bacterium | reverse complement strand
GCGCCGCAGGTAGGACAGGCTCGAGTAGCCGGTGCCGAAGTCGTCGAGCGACAGCGCGATGCCGAGCTTGCGGATCAGGTACATCGCGGCCAGCGCGCGCTCGGCGTCCTGCATCACCATGCTCTCGGTCAGCTCGAAGACGACGGCCTGCGCGTCGGCGGTGGTTTCGCGCAGCGCGGCGGCGACGAGATCGGGCAGGTTCTCGAGGCGGAACTGCCGCGCCGACAGGTTGATGGAGATCTTCAGCGGCGGCAGGCCGGCGTCGCGCCAGGCCGCCTGCTGGCGCATCGCGTCCTGCATCACCCAGGCGCCGAGCGGCACGACGAGGCCGGTCTCCTCGGCCAGCGGAATGAACTCGTTCGGATGCACCAGGCCGATCTGCGGATGCTGCCAGCGCACGAGAGCCTCCGCCCCGATGATGCGGCGCGTGGCGAGGTCGATCTTCGGCTGGTAGTGGAGCAGCAGTTCCTTGCGCTCGATGGCCCGGCGCAGGGCGCCTTCCATGTCGATGCGCTCGACGGCCATGTTCGCCATCTCGGGCGAGAAGCGGCGCACGCTGTTGCGGCCGTGCTCCTTGACGCGGTACATGGCGATGTCGGCGTTGCGCAGCAGGGTTTCGCCGTGCTCGCCGTCGCGCGGATAGAGCGAGATGCCGATGCTGGCGCCGACGTAGGTTTCGCGCTGGCCGACGTGGATCGGCGCGGCCAGCGCCTCGGTGATCTTCTGGGCGATGCCGTCGACGTCCTCGGCGACGGTCAGGTCCGCCAGCACGATGACGAACTCGTCGCCGCCGAGGCGGGCCACGGTGTCGGACTCGCGCACGCAGGCGCGCAGGCGGTTGGCGACTTCCTTCAGCAGGTCGTCGCCGGCCGAGTGGCCGAAGGCGTCGTTGACGTGCTTGAAGTGGTCGAGGTCGAGCAGCATCACCGCGACCGAGCGGTTCGAGCGCCGCGCGAAGGCGATCGACTGCGCGATGCGGTCGTGCAGCAGCGTGCGGTTGGCGAGGCCGGTGAGGTTGTCGTGCGTCGCCTGGTGCTCGATCGCATGCTGGTAGTGGATGCGCTCGGAGACGTCGTTGATGACGCTGACGAAGTGCGTCGTTTCGTCCGTCGACGCGTCGGTGATCGGCGCGATATACAGTTCGTTCCAGAACAGCGAGCCGTCCTTGCGGTAGTTGCGCAGCACGGCGTGGCCGGCGCGCTTCTCGTGCAGCGCGGCGCGGATCTCGTTGAGGCCGGGCTGGGCGAGGTCGTCGCGCACCAGGAAGCGGCCCTCGCGGCCGATCACTTCGCGCGCGGGGTAGCCGGTGATGCGCTCGAAAGCCGGATTGACGTACATCACCGAATGGTCGTCGGCGGTGGCGCGGCTGATCATGATGCCGTTCGACGACGAGGCCAGCGCCTGCTCGTGGATCGACAGCGCCTGCGCCATGTCGTGGAGCTGCGTCGTGTCCTCCTTGATGGAGATCATGCGCGAGATGCGGCCTTCGGCGTCGCGGATCGGCGAGATGGTCTGGCGTTCCCAATAGACGCTGCCGTCCTTGCGCCGGTTGCGAAGCTCGCCCTGCCAGCGTCGTCCTTCGACGACGGCTTCCCAGAGTTCGCGGTAAGTGGCGGTGGACGTCTCGCCCGACTTCCAGACCGAGGGCAGTTGCCCGATGACTTCTTCGGGCGCGTAGCCGGTCATCGCCGCCAGGCTGGAATTGCAGTATTCGATGCGGCCGTCCGAATCGGTGATCACGACGGCGAACGGGCTTTGCTCGATCGCTCGCGACAGCAGGTCGAGCTGCGCCTGCGCGGCCGCGCGCCGGCGGTCCGCGGCAAGCGACTCGATGCCGAAGGCGAGGTCGTCCGCCAGCGCGGCGAGCATGGCGAGCTCGTCGTCGAGGAGCACCTCACCGCCTTCCCGCGCCACGGTCAGCGTGCCGAGGCGGCGGTCCTGGTGGCGCAACGGCAGGGAAAATGCGTCGGGCACGAAGGTCCAGCTGTGCGTCGCGCCCGCGGTGCTCGGTTCGCCGAGCACGATGTCGACGTGGCTATAGCCGCCCGTCGTCGACAGCATGGCGCAAAGGCAGGAGATCAGCGTGTCCGGATCGCGGGCGCGCTGCAGGCAATCGCTCCACTCTGCGAAGAGCTCAAGGGCTTGCCGCAGGCGCCGGATTTGCTCGGCCGCGCCCGGCAACTGGCCTCCCTTGCGTGCTGGCGATGTCTTCGTCATCGATGGGGGATTTAACTTTCGTCAGATCATACAGGACGGCCTTTGAACTGTGAAATAATGGCTCCCATGGTTCCCACGACTCCGATGACACCCGCGGAAATCGTTTCCGAGCTGGACAAGCACATCGTCGGGCAGGCCCATGCGAAGCGCGCCGTGGCCATCGCCCTGCGCAATCGCTGGCGGCGCGCGCAAGTGGCCGAGCCGCTGCGCAACGAGATCACGCCCAAGAACATCCTGATGATCGGTCCCACCGGCGTGGGCAAGACCGAGATTGCGCGGCGCCTGGCGCGGCTCGCCAACGCGCCGTTCATCAAGATCGAGGCGACGAAGTTCACCGAGGTCGGCTACGTCGGCCGCGACGTCGACACCATCGTGCGCGATCTCGCCGAAACGGCGATCAAGGATGCGCGCGAACACGCCATGCGCGGCGTGCGCAGCCGCGCGATGGATGCCGCCGAGGACCGCATCCTCGACGTGCTGCTGCCGCCGGCGCGCACCGTGGGCTTCACCGATACGACGGCCGCGGACGATTCCTCGGCGACGCGCCAGAAGTTCCGCAAGAAGCTGCACGAGGGCGAACTCGACGACAAGGAGATCGAGGTCGAGGTCGCCGCGACCTCGCCGCACATGGAGATCCTCGCGCCGCCCGGCATGGAGGATTTGACGCAGCAGATCCAGGGCATGTTCCAGAACCTCGGCGGCGCGCGGCGCAAGCACCGCAAGATGAAGATCCGCGACGCCATGAAGGCGCTCGCCGACGAGGAAGCTGCGCGCATGATCAACGACGACGACGTCAAGACGCAGGCGCTGAAGAACGTCGAGCAGAACGGCATCGTCTTCCTCGACGAGATCGACAAGATCGCGTCGCGCTCCGAGACCATGGGCGCCGACGTCTCGCGCCAGGGCGTGCAGCGCGACCTGCTGCCGCTGGTCGAAGGCACCACCGTATCGACCAAGTACGGCATGATCAAGACCGATCACATCCTGTTCATCGCCAGCGGCGCCTTCCAC
>DAIDAU010000324.1 GCA_027310465.1 Rhodocyclaceae bacterium | reverse complement strand
GGCCATTGACGCCCCACAGGCAGACCAGGCCGACGGCGAGGCCGATGACGAAGGCGCCGGGGATGCCGACGTTGCCGGCGGCGGAGGTGATCGCCACGAGGCCGGCGACGGCGCCGGAAGCGGCGCCCAGCATCGAGGGCTTGCCCTTGAGCACCCACTCGCCGAAGGTCCAGGAGAGGACGGCGCAGGCGGTGGCGAGATAGGTGTTGATGAAGGCCAGGCCGGCGGTGCCGTTGGCTTCGAGCGCGGAACCGGCGTTGAAGCCGAACCAGCCGAACCACAGCAGCGAGGCGCCGATCATGGTCATCGTCAGGCTATGCGGCGTGAAGGCTTCCTTGTTGAAGCCGATGCGCTTGCCGAGGAGGATGCAGCCGACGAGGCCGGCGACGCCCGCGTTGATATGCACGACGGTGCCGCCCGCGAAGTCGAGCGCGCCCCACTGCCACAGCAGGCCGCCGGTGGCCGCCACGGCGTCAGCCTTGGCCGGATCGGTGAAGGCGTCCGGGCCGGGCCAGAACCAGACCATGTGCGCGATCGGCAGATAGCTGAAGGTGAACCAGATCACCGAGAAGATCAGCACGGCGGAGAACTTGATGCGCTCGACGATGGAGCCGAGGATCAGGCAGACCGTGATGGCGGCGAAGGTGGCCTGGAAGGCGACGTACACCAGCTCGGGCAGCACGACGCCCTTGCTGAAGGTGGCGGCGTTGGAGAAGCTGCCGTCGGCGGGGTTGAAGGTGCCCTTGAGGAACAGCCGGTCGAGGCCGCCGATGATCGAGTTGCCCTCGGTGAAGGCCAGGCTGTAGCCGTAGATGCACCACAGCACGGTGATCAGCGAGAAGATCACGAACACCTGCATCAGCACCGACAGCATGTTCTTGGTGCGCACCAGGCCGCCGTAGAACAGCGCCAGCGCCGGCACCGACATCAGCAGCACCAGGGCCGTGGAGGTCAGCATCCAGGAGACGTCGCCCTTGTTGGGCGTCGGCGCGGCCGCGGGCGCGGCGTCGGCAGGCATGGCGGCGGCAGCAGCCGCGGGGGCGGCAGCAGCCGGAGCGGCCGCAGGAGCGGTGGCGGCCGGAGCCGTCATCGGCCCCATCTTGTCTTCCGCACTGACGCTGCCGGCCATGCACAGGCTCAGCGCCGTCAGGACGATGGCAAACAATTTCTTCATGATCATGTTCCCTTGTCAGAGTGCGTCCTCACCGGTTTCGCCGGTGCGGATGCGGACCACTTGTTCGAGCTCGAAGACGAAGATCTTGCCGTCGCCGATCTTGCCGGTGCTGGCCGATTTCTCGATCGCTTCGATGACTTGGTCGAGCAGCTCGTCGCGGATGGCGGCCTCGACCTTGACCTTGGGCAGGAAGTCGACGACGTATTCCGCGCCGCGATAGAGCTCGGTATGGCCTTTCTGCCGGCCGAAGCCTTTGACTTCGGTGACGGTGATGCCCTGCACGCCGACGGCGGCCAGCGCTTCGCGCACCTCGTCAAGCTTGAAGGGCTTGATGATTGCGGTTACCAGTTTCATGGCTGTTCTCCAATTTGGTCGGAATCAGAACGTGCGGCTGACGGATGCGATCAAATGGTCGCGGCCGATGTTCGTGCCGAAGGCGTTCATGTAGACCGTCGTATTGTTGTCCTGCGCGGTATGTTTGGTATTCGCATACGTGTAGGCCAGGGCGAACGTGAAGCCGGCGTAGTCCTTGGTCACGCCGAGCTTGTAGTCGGTGTAGCTGAACAGGCTGTTGTTGGCGCCCATCGCGCCGGACGTCGTGAAGTAGCCGAGGTTGGGGTTGCCCGGATAGCGCTGGTGGCCGACGTGCGCCTGGACGGTGAAGCCGCTGTCCGCGACGGGAATCGCGGCCGACAGATCGATGTAGCTGCCGCCCTTGGATTCGTTGACGCCGAAGGTATAGGGGCTGACGGCCTTCGAGTACTTGAGCGTCACCCACTTGTAGCCGATCGCGCCATAGACCTCGGTGGTGCTCGGATTACGGTAGGCGCCGGTGTTGTCGTAGGTGCCCGGATACTGGTAGCGCAGCAGGCCGACGTCGTAGCTCCAGTCTTCGGCGAAGTTGCCCTTGTAGCCGCCGTAGAAGTCCCACTCGAGGCTGGCCTGGTTGAACCGGCCGTCCACATAGCCGGTCTGGAACGGAGCCGTGTTCTGACGCGCCGTTGGTGCGGACAGCGCTTGAGGGTCGTTCTTGACGCCGGAGTTCTGGTCGGTGAACCAAGAGATGTTCGACAGCCAGGTGCCGACGTAGAAGCCCGACTCGAAGGCGTAGTCGGCGCCGCCCTGGACGGCGGGCCGGTTGTTGGTCTGGGTCAGGCCGCGGAACACATAGTTGCTGACCAGCGAGATGTTCGTGGTAAGCGGAGGCGTTGCGGCCGGAGCGGCGTCCTCCGCGAAGACGGCGACCGGCGAGAGAATCGCGCCTGCGAGGGCGAGACTGATGATTTTCTTTTGCATGGTGATCTCCAGGATAAGGGGGCTACGGGGATGGCAATGCACGGGGCGTGCCAGGCGCACAAGAACCTGAAATGTCGGGTTGTTACGACGCTGTGGGTTTGACTTTCGCGAAAACCCGCACCATTTGGGAAATCCTTGTACACCCGCTGCACCAGCCTGGTGCAATCGGCGAGGAGCCGATGGGCCGGCCCATGCTAAGCTCGCAGCATCGTAGTTCCTATCCCGGAAAACCAGTAATGCCAGACGCAAAATTCCTCGATGACATCGCGGGCAAGTTCTCCGCCCTGCTGGCCGCTTCGCCGGCCAAGGACCTCGAGAAGAACGTGCGCGCGCTGCTCGCGGCGACCTTCTCGCGGCTCGATCTCGTCACCCGCGAAGAATTCGACATCCAGCGCGAGCTGCTGACGCGCACCCGCGAGCGCCTCGCCCTGCTCGAGACCCGCATCGCCGAACTGGAAGCGAAGAGCGGCAGGCCCGGCACCTGACTCCGGCGCCGGTTGGCCGCGGGCGGACGCCCCGCGGCTTCAGCTCAACGGCTTGGAGATGGCGAGTATCGGCTTGAGGCCGGCGCCGAAGCGCGCGATGGCCTCGCGCTGGCTGCGCAGTTCGCCGTAGGGCAGGTAGCGCATGCCCAGCGCGCCGACGCGCGAGAAGGCGGGCCGCCCGATCTGCTGGCGCACCTCGTTCTCGCGCTCGTCCGGCGCCACCAGGAACAGCCTTTCGCAGGCGCCCGGCGCGCCCCCGTAGGCGAGGTCGAGCAGGCGCACGATGCCGGAATAGATCGACGTCGTGTGCTCGACCTCGAACGCGGCGACGGCGCGATCGCCGCCCGGCGGTATCCAGAGCACGTCGATGAGCCGCACCGACTCGGCCCCGGAAGACGCGCCCAGGCTGTCGGGCAGGACGGCAAGGCAGCCGTCGCCGAGACGGCCGTCGGCATAGGGGCGCCCGCGGTCGTTGGCCGCAATCCACACGGAATAGCCCAAGGCCCGACCCAGGTCGCGCAGCCATCCCTGCACCTGGGTATGCGTCTCGTCGCCGTCGGCCGCCGACGCCAGCGCCTTGCGCTGCGCCGCCGATTCCTCGCGGACTTTCGCGAGGTCGGCTTGCCACGCCCGCTGGACCGCGGGGTCGCCGTCGAGCGGCGGCGCGGAGTAGCGTCCCGTGCCGACGTCGAACAGCAGCCCGGCGACGGCGCCGAGGTCGTTGGAGAGCAGCGCGCGATACCTCGCGTTCAAGTCCTGGATGCCCTGGCGCATCGTCAGGTAGTGGTCCCAGCGCCCGAGCTTCACCTTCGCTCCGGTCAAGGCGTTGTAGCCCGCGACGATGGCGGTGTTGAACGGCGGCACGAGCGTCGGGTGGATGAAGTACAGCAGGTTCGCGACGGCGGGCCCGAGGCCCCTGATCTGCAGCGCATCGATCTGCGCGATCGCGGCGACGATGCGTTCCTCGTCGTCGCAGCAGTTGCAGGCATGCAGCAGGCGCGCGAAGGCGCGCTGGTTGTCGGCGTTCTCGTAGATATCGGGAATCCGCAGCTTGGGCTTCCACAGGAAGGCGTGGTCGGCGCCCTTGAATATCTGGCGCTGCTCCGCGATCGAGCCGACGACGGTTTCCAGCGTCGATCCGCGGTAGGCGTTGCCGAAGCTGCCGGCCTCGATGTCGCGCACGACTTCGGCGATGCCGCGCCGTATCGAGCGGAAGTTCTTCAGGCGCTCGGTCCAGAGGAACCAGGTCGCATAGGTGGCGCGGGGATCTTCCTTCCAGCGCTCGATCAGGGCATGGATCGCATCGGACATGGCGCTCGTCGCGTATGGCGTCGGCGCGATTCTATCTCGCCGCATCGCCGCGCCGCGGTGCGGGTGGCGGCTTGATCGTCATCAACGCGGCCGACGGCAGGCGCCGGGTATCATCGGCGCCAAGATCATCTGTCCGGCTGAGGTGGCCGTCTGCGATGGGTTTCCGGCGGAACATGGGCATCGCGCTGCTTGCGTTCGGCCTGTCGGCGGCGAATGCGACGGCCGCCGAGGGCGACGTCTTCTTCGGCGACACGCTGGTCGGACTCGATGGGACGCCGGCGCCGCTGGCGGGATGGCGCGGCAGGCCGCTGGTCGTCAATTTCTGGGCGCGCTGGTGCGCACCCTGTCGTACAGAGATGCCGCAGTTGTCGGCGCACCGCGCCCGCTTCCAATCGCGCGGAGTGGAGCTCGTCGGCGTCGCCGTCGAGGACCAGCCGCAAGTGGTGGCGGCCTTTGCCAAGGCCTACGGCATCGACTATCCGGTCCTCGTCGCCAGGCAGCGCGGGCTGCCCTTGCTGCAGGCGCTCGGCGACACGGCGGCGGCGCTGCCTTACACTGTGGTGTTCGATCGCCGGGGCGCCGTCGTCTTCCGCAAGCTCGGCGCACTGGCCGCCCATGAGATGGATACGGCATTCGAGGCCGCGTTGGCCGGGCGACCGGGAGAAGCCAAATGAAGAAGATTCTGCTTGCGGCGCTGGCGATGTGCCTGCTGCGCGGAGCCGTCGCCGCCGGCGACGACAAGCCGCTGGTCGAAATCTACATGCCCGCTCTTTGCCTGGCCTGCATCGACTGGGGCGAGCACCTGATCAACAACGGCTTTCGGGTGAAGTACATCGAGACCGCCGACATGGACGCGGTCAAGCGCCGCTTCAAGGTGCCGAAGGAGGTCGAGTCGAACATGACGGCGCGCGTCGGCGGCTATTTCGTCGAGGGCCACGTGCCGGCGCAGGACATCCGCGATCTGCTGGCGGAGAAGCCCAACGCGCGAGGCTTGGCCGTTCCGGGCCTGCCCCAGGGCGCGCCGGGGCTAGAGGGGGACAGCACGAACTCGGTCAATTGCCAGACCGGCTGCACCATCCTCGATCCCAACGCCACGCACGAGGCGCCGCGCCAGATGTACGAAACGCTGCTCGTGACGCCGGACGGGCAAACCAAGACTTACGCGCGGCACTAATCGGCCAGGAAGTCGGCGAGCTGCGACTTCAGCCAGAGCACGTCCTCGCCGCGCGGGTTGGGGTCGTGCTGCTGGTCGGCCGCCTGTGCGATCAACCCGTCGCCGCGCAGGCGGTAGCTGGCGTGGAAGCGCGTCGCCTCGGGCGGATCGAAGCTGGTGAACACTTGGCAGACGCTTTCCGGCAGCAAGCGGGGAGGCGCCTCGCCGTGCGCGCGGGCCGCGATTTCCGCGGCGGCGATGCGGCCGAGCGCCGCGGCCATGTGGCCGCTCTTCGGGTAGCCGCCGAATAGCGGCGACACGCCGCCGGCGAGGTCGCCGACGAGAAAGATGCGCTCGTCGTCGCGCGCATGGAGATGCAGCGGGTCGAGATCGGCCCACCCCTTGCTGTGGCCCTCGCGTACCGCGAGTCCGGCTTGCCGGACCAGATCGCCCGCCTGCTGCGGCGGCATGAGGATCGCGTCGTCGAAGCGGATGTCGTCGAACTCCGTGACGATCCTGCGGTTGAACGGATCGACCGATTTGATCGCGCTCTGCGGCAGGTAGGCGAGCTGGCCGGGATAGGCGTCGAACGTGCTCTGGAAGGCGAGCGCCGCCGGATTCGGATCGATCACGGTGAGCTTGCCCTTGACGCCGCGCGACTTGAGCAGCCAGGCGATCGCGCAGGCGCGCTCGTAGGGCGCCGGCGGGCAGCGGTAAGGCGCCGGCGGCAGCGTCATGACGAGGTCGCCTCCGGCGAACGAATCGAGCTTGCGCTTGAGCGCGCGGAATTCGCCGCCCGGGATGTAGGCGCAGGGATAGCGTTCGCGCGTGTGGTCCGCCGCGCGGCGGTCGTCGCCGTACCAGGCCTCGTAGTCGTTGCGGATGCCGACGGCGAGGATCAGCCAGTCGTAGCCGAGCGCTCCCTTGTCGGTCAGGACGCGGCGCGCATCGCGGTCGACCGCGGTCGCCTCGCATTGCACGAAGGCATAGCCGTATGCGGCTGCGGCCCGGCCGTAGTCATGCACGAGCAAGGACTCGTCGATCAGCCCGGCCAGCCACTTGTTGCTGAGCGGGCAAGACCAGAATGCCGCGTTGCGCTCGACGACCACGACTTCGAGCTCGGGGGCGAGGTCGCGCAGGCGGCGCGCGGCTGCCAGACCGCCCCAGCCGCCGCCGACGATGACGACGCGGCGTTTCGACGTGCGCGGCAGGAGTTCGTCTGCCGCCGCTGCGAAGGCGGGCCGCCCGACGCAAGCCGCTGCAGCGAGCGCCATGCCGGCGGAAAGGAATTCTCGGCGCCTGCGAGTCAAAAACTTCTCCAGATCAATTGGAACGGGGCGACGGGATGATACATTTTCGCAATCAAATGAAAAGGACGTTCGATGGCCGCTCGCCTATATCGCTGTTTCTTCGCTGCGCTTCTTGTGCTCGCTGCGGCGGCGCCCGTCGGCGCGCAGACGACGGTCGGGCAGAATGAATTGCCCATCCACGACGCCGCGCGCCTGGGTACGCGCCAGGACGTCGAGAAGATCCTGCGGGCCGATCCGTCGATGCGCGACGCACGCACTGCGCTCGGCTCGACGCCGTTGCACAATGCGGCGCTCAACGCCGACAGCGGCCCGTTGAAAGCGCTGCTTGCGGCAGGAGCCAAGGTGACGGCCGTGGACAACGAAGGGCAGACGCCGCTGCATATCGCCGCTTTCGCCACGCGCATCGACAACGTTCGCGCGCTGCTCGAAGCCGGCGCCGACCCCTACGCCAAGACCAAGGCCGGCCGCGACGTGCTCAGCACGGCACGGCGCGTGCGTGCCGACGAAATCGCCGGCATCATTTCGATCTGGATTCTGAAGGGCTGCCAGGCGGGCAAGCCCTGCTGAAAGGTTTGCCCGGCAGGGCTGCCGCGCGGTCCTAGAACGGGCGCGGCGGGTCAGTTGGTTAGGTTCTTCAGCAGATCCGCCATCATCGAATAGTGCATCTTCACGCGATCGAGCGAGAACTCGTACATGACCGTGTTCTCGGCGAACTTCTGCCGCTCGGCGTCCATCTCGACCGTGTTGCCGTCCGCGCTGGGCTGCTGCGGCACGTGATACTTCACCGGAACGCCGTAGGGCGTGCTTGGCCCCGACGCCGCGATGTGGCGGCCGTCGGTCGTAGCCAGGTCAACGGAAGCGGCCATCGCGGTCTGCGCGACGCGCACCGCCTCGCGGAAGTCGATGTCGACGGCCTTGTAGTGGGGCGTATCGGCGTTGGCGATGTTGGAGGCGATGAGTTGCTGGCGATATGCGCGCAGCCCCAGCACCAGTTCCTGGATGTCGTGGTTCTCGCCGCCATGCTGCTGGCCGGCAAGCGGGATGAAGCGCGGGCCGCCGCCCGGCGACGACGCGCCGTGGCTGCCGTGGGAACCGCCGCCCGCGGCGGGTGACGCCGCCGGCGCGCCGGCCGGCGACGCCCCATGCGCGTGCCCCGCGGCCGGCTGCGCTTGCGCCGGAGCGGCGCCGGCGAGCGCGTTCGCATAGGCCGTGGCGAACGTCGGCGCGGCGCCGCCGCCGCCGTGGCCGGCGTGGTCGCCGCCGGCGTTTGCCGGCGGCGCCGCGGGGGGATTGACGGCGCCTATGCCGTCGACCGGGCTCATAGCCTCCAGGGCACCGCGTATCGCCTCTTCAGCGGGAGCTCAATCGTCCTCCGGCTCCTCGTATTCCTTCGGCAGATGATGCGCGATGCCCTTGTGGCAGTCGATGCAGGTCTTGCCTTCGGCCTTCGCCTTCATGTGCTTCTTGTAGGGTGTCTGCTTCTGCAGCTCCGAACTCATGGCGTCGAAGTTGTGGCAGTTCAGGCACTCGATCGAGCCGCGCGCCTTCATGCGCTCCCACTCGTGCGTCGCCAGCGTCATGCGCTTGGCCTCGAACTTCTCCGCCGTGTCGATCGACCCCGTGATCTTGCCCCACACCTCGAACGCCGCCTTCGCCTTGCGCAGCATCTTGTGCGTCCAGTCCTTCGGCACGTGGCAGTCC
>DAIDAU010000300.1 GCA_027310465.1 Rhodocyclaceae bacterium | reverse complement strand
GGGTCTGGTAGAGCGACGGATCCTCGAGCTTTTCGGTCAGCGCCATTTGTTCGGCCTCCAGCGCGGCGATGCGGTCCGGCAGCGCTTCGAGTTCGCGCTGCTCCTTCCACGTCAGCTTGGTCGATGCCGCGCGTTCGCCTTTCGGCTTCGCTGCCGATGCCGCCGGCTGGGCCGCAGCGGCCTTCTCCATCGCCTGCTGCGCCTGCCAGCTGGCCCAGTCGCTGTAGCCGCCCGCATATTCGCGCCAGGCGCCCTCGCCTTCCGCGGCGATGGTCTGGGTAACCACGTTGTCGAGGAAGGCGCGGTCGTGGCTGACCAGGAAGACCGTGCCCGCATAGTCCTGCAGCAGCTGTTCGAGCAGTTCGAGCGTATCGATGTCGAGGTCGTTGGTCGGCTCGTCGAGCACCAGCACGTTGGCCGGCTTGGCGAACAGCCGCGCCAGCAGCAGCCGGTTGCGCTCGCCGCCGGAAAGCGATTTCACCGGCGAGCGCGCGCGCTCGGGCGCGAACAGAAAGTCTTCGAGATAGCCGATGACATGCTTGCGCGCGCCGCCGACCTCCAGGTAGTCCGAGCCCGGCGAGATGACGTCGGCAAGCGTAGCCTCGGGATCGAGCTGGGCGCGGAACTGGTCGAAATAGGCGATCTCGAGCTTCGTGCCGCGCCTCACCCTGCCCTCGTCCGGCGACAGCTCGCCGAGAATCAGCCGCAGCAGCGTGGTCTTGCCGCTGCCGTTGGGGCCGATGACGCCGATCTTGTCGCCGCGCTGGATGCGCGCAGAAAAGTCCTTGACGACGATCTTGTCGCCGAAGCGCTTGCCGACATGCTCGAGTTCGGCGACCAGCTGCCCGCTCTTGTCGCCGGCATCGAGCTGCATGCGCACCTGGCCGAGCCGCTCGCGGCGCGCCGCGCGTTCGGCGCGCAGGCGATCGAGGCGCTGGACGCGGAACACCGCGCGCGTGCGCCGCGCCTCGACGCCCTTGCGGATCCAGACCTCCTCTTCCTTGAGCAGCTTGTCGGCGCGGGCGCTGGCCAGCGCCTCTTCGTTGAGCATGTATTCCTTGCGCTCCTGGTAGGCCTTGAAGCTGCCGGGGAAGCCGGTCAGGCGGCCGCGATCGAGCTCGACGATGCGCGTCGCGAGGCGATCGAGGAAGCGCCGGTCGTGGGTGACGTACACCAGCGTGATCCTCGAAGCCAGCAGCAGCTCCTCGAGCCATTCGATGGCGCCGATGTCGAGATGGTTGGTCGGTTCGTCGAGCAGCAGCACTTCGGGCGCCATGGCGAGCGCCTGCGCCAGCGCCAGGCGCTTCTTCTGTCCGCCGGAAAGCGTGCCGACCTTGGCTTCGGCGTCGAGCGCGAAGCGGCTGATCGCCTGCTCGGCGCGCGCCTCGCTCGACCAGGCGCCGACGGCCTCGAGCTTCTGCTGGATGCCCTGCATGCGCGCCAGCAGGGCTTCGTGATCGGCGTCCGCCTCCGCCAGCCGATGCGATATCTCGTGGTACTCGGCCAGCAGCGCCGAGGCCTCGCCCATGCCGGCGACGACGGCGGCGAACACCGTCTGCTCCGGATCGAAGGGCGGCTCCTGCGGCACGTAGCCGACGCGGATGCCCGGCTGCCGCCACACCTCGCCGTCGTCGAGCTTGCCGGCTCCGGCGAGGATGGCCAGCAGCGACGACTTGCCGGTGCCGTTGCGGCCGATCAGCGCGACGCGTTCACCGGGATCGATCTGGAGGTCGGCCGCATCGAGCAGCGCGACGTGGCCGTAGGCGAGATGCGCCCCGGCGAGCTTGAGGTAAGGCATGAGGGAAGTTTACGGGAAACCTGCAACAAAAAGGGCCTGGCAGCGCCAGGCCCTTTTTGCCGCGAACGGCTTCGCTTACGCGGTGGTCGTCGTCTTGCTGCCCTTGTCCTTCAGGTTGGCCTGCGCTGCCGCCAGGCGCGCGATCGGCACGCGCGGACCGGAGCACGACACGTAGGTCAGGCCGAGGCCGTGGCAGAACTCGATCGACGCCGGGTGGCCGCCGTGCTCGCCGCAGATGCCGATCTTGAGGTCGGGGCGGGCGGCGCGGCCGCGCTCGACGGCGATCTTCATGACGTCGCCGACGCCCTTCTGGTCGAGCACTTCGAACGGGTTGTCCTGCAGGATGCCCGCCTCGTTGTAGCCCGGCAGGAACTTGTTCTCGGCGTCCTCGCGCGAGAACGAGAAGGTCGCCTGCGTGAGGTCGTTGGTGCCGAAGGAGAAGAACTCGGCGTCCTCGGCCATGCGGCCGGCGCGCATGCAGGCGCGCACGACTTCGAGCATCGAGCCGAACTTGTACTGCACGTCGATGCCGTGCGAGAGCTGCACGATCTTGTGGATGCGCGTCACGTAGCTGTGGATGCGCATGAGTTCTTCCACCGTCGCAACCTGCGGCACCATGATCTCGGGATGCACCTCGATGCCTTCCTTGGCGCACTGCGCGGCGGCTTCGAGCACCGCCTGGATCTGCATCGAGTAGATCTCGGGGAAGGTGATGCCGAGGCGCACGCCGCGGTGGCCGAGCATGGGATTCACTTCCTGCAGCGAGCGGACCTTGCGCAGCGTCTTCTCCTTCATCAGGATCACGTCCTCGTCGAGGTGGTTCTCCTTGAAGGTTTCCAGCGCATCGGTCAGCGGCGCCAGCCCGTCGGCATACTTGGCATGCAGCGACGGGTTGAGCAGGCGCAGCGTCTCGGGCAGCTCCTCGAGGCCCTTGATGGTGTCGCGCAGGTGGCGCAGGTGCGTGATCTCGAGCTCGAGCTGCGCGGCCGTCGGCAGGAACTCGTGCATCGGCGGATCGAGCAGGCGCACCGTCACCGGCAGGCCCTTCATGGCCTTGAACATGCCCTTGAAGTCGTTGCGCTGGATCGGCAGCAGGCGGTCGAGCGCGGCCTGGCGCTCTTCGAGCGTGTCGGCGAGGATCATCTCCTGCACGATCGGCAGGCGGTCGGTGCTGTTGAACATGCGCTCGGTGCGGCACAGGCCGATGCCCTTGGCGCCGAACTCGCGCGCGCGGGTGGCATCGTTGGGCGTATCGGCATTGGCGCGCACTTCGAGGCGCGCGAAGCCGTCGGCCCATTCCAGCAGCGTCACGAGGTCGGCGGAGAATTCGGGCTCGACCGTCGGCACCTCGCCGGCATAGACGTGGCCGCTGCCGCCGTCGATGGTGACGACGTCGCCCTCGTGCAGCACCGTGTCGCCGATGTGCGCCTTGCGCTGGATGTCGTCGATGTGGATGGCTTCGCAGCCCGACACGCAGGGCTTGCCCATGCCGCGCGCGACCACCGCCGCGTGCGAGGTCTTGCCGCCGCGGCTGGTCAGGATGCCTTGCGCCTGGAAGAAGCCGTGGATGTCCTCGGGCTTGGTCTCCTCGCGCACCAGGATGATCTTCTCGCCGGCCTTGCCGCGCGCCTCGGCGGTGTCGGCATCGAACACGATCTTGCCGGAGGCCGCGCCGGGGGAAGCCGGTAGGCCTTGCGCCAGCGAGCGGCCCTTGAAGTTGGGCGCCAGTTGCGGCACCAGCAGCTGCTCGAGGATCGCCGGCTCGACGCGCAGCACCGCGCGCTCCTTGCTGATGACGCCCTCGTTCGCCATCTCGACGGAGGTGCGCACCATCGCCAGCGCGTTCATCTTGCCGTTGCGCGTCTGCAGGCAGTAGAGCTTGCCCTTCTCGATGGTGAACTCGAAGTCCTGCACTTCCTTGTAGTGCGACTCGAGGCGGTTGTGCAGCTCCATCAGCTGCGTGTAGATCTCGGGCATCTCGGTCGCCATCTCGGCGATCGGTTTCGGCGTGCGGATGCCGGCGACGACGTCCTCGCCCTGGGCGTTGACCAGGTATTCGCCGTAGATCAGGTTCTCGCCGGTGCCGGGGTTGCGCGTGAAGCCGACGCCCGTGCCGGAATCATTGCCCATGTTGCCGAACACCATGGTGCAGATGTTGACCGCCGTGCCGTTGGCCATGGCGGGCGTGATCTTGAACTGCTTGCGGTAGTCGATGGCGCGCTTGCCGTTCCAGGAGCGGAACACCGCCTTGATGGCGATGTCGAGCTGCTCGTAGGGATCCTGCGGGAAGACCTTGCCGGTATGGCGCTGGTAGACGCCGAGGAATTCGTTGGTGAGTTCCTTCAATTGCTCGGCCTTGAGCTCGACGTCCTGCTTGGCCTTGTACTTGGCCTTGACCTCGTTCATCTTCTCGTCGAAGTGCTCGTCGGCGACGCCCATGGCGATCTTGCCGAACAGCTGGATGAAGCGGCGATAGGCGTCCCAGGCGAAGCGCTCGTTCTTGGTCTGCTTGATCAGGCCCTTCAGCGACGTTTCGTTGAGGCCGAGGTTGAGGATGGTGTCCATCATGCCGGGCATCGACATCGACGAACCCGAACGCACCGACACCAGCAGCGGATTGTCGCCGGAGCCGAAGCCCTTGCCGGTCTTCTTCTCGAGGTCGGCCATGTACTTCTTGGTCGTTTCCCAGACGCCTTCAGGGAGCTGGTTCTTTTCGAGATAAGCGAGGCAGCACTCGGTGGAGATGGTGAAGCCGGGCGGAACGTTAAGGCCGATCTGGGTCATTTCGCAAAGGTTCGCGCCCTTGCCGCCCAACAACATCTTGTTCTTGCCGTCGCCTTCCTCGAAAGAAAACACGTACTGCTTCTGAACCATGACACTCCCCTGTGACAAAGATGGTTATCAAAAAGAAGATAGCAAATACTAGCGCAGCTTGGAATAGCAGTTTCGCAAAAAAACGGGCTTGACGGCGGGCCGGGATTGCTGCTTGGAACTGTTGTCCGGCGGGCTGTCAAACGGGTTTCCGAGTCGTTGCGCCGGGGCAGCATGAAGGCGCTGCCGCCATCGAGGGATGCCGGGCCATGCAAAGTGAAATTTCCCGCCAGGAAATCGTCGACGGCCTGTGCGCCGCGCAGGCTTCGATAGCGCCGAAATACCTCTACGACGATCTCGGCTCCCGTCTCTTCGAATTGATCACGCATATTCCGGAGTACTATCCGCCCCGCATCGAACTGGCGCTGATGACGCGCCACGCCGACGAGATCAGGGCAGCGGCGGGCACGGGCGGCGCGCTGATCGATCTCGGCGCCGGCAACTGCCGCAAGGCGCGCGCCCTGTTCCCGACACTGCGCCCGCGGCGCTACGTCGCCGTCGACATCTCGGCGGAATTTCTCGATCGCGCGCTGGCGTCGATGCATGCGGCATTTCCCGAGATCGGCATGTTCGCCGTCGGCGCCGACCTGTCCGCGCCGGTCGCCCTGCCCGCAGTCCTCGACGGCATGCGGCGCGTCTTCTTCTTTGCCGGCTCGTCGATCGGCAACCTGCAGCCGCAGGGCGCGCTGGCGCTGCTGAAGCGCATCCGCCTGCAATGCGCCGGACGCGGCGGACTGCTGATCGGCGTCGACCTGGTGAAGGACGAGGCGGCGCTCCACGCGGCCTACAACGACGACCTGGGGCTCACCGCCGCCTTCAACCGCAACGTCCTCAACCACGTCAACGCCCTGCTGCACAGCGATTTCCGGCTTTCCGACTGGCGCCATCGAGCGATCTACGACGCGCGGCTTTCGCGCATCGAGATGCACCTCGACGCCGTCCGCGACCTCGCCGTGGCCTGGCCCGGCGGCCGCCGCCGCTTCGCGGCGGGAGAGAGCATCCATACCGAAAACAGCTACAAGTACCGGCTCGAGGACTTCACGGCGATGATGGCGCAAGCGGGCTTCCGCGACATCCGCGCCTGGACCGACGAGCGCGCGTGGTTTGCCGTCTGCTATGGCGGCGCTTGAAACGCCGCGCCGCGAGGCTTCGCCGGGACTCGCGAGCCGCTATGCCGCCATCCGCGACCGCAGCGTGGCGCTCGCGGAGCCGCTCTCCGCCGAGGACTGCTGCGTGCAGTCGATGCCCGACGCGAGTCCCGTGAAATGGCATCTCGCCCATACCACCTGGTTTTTCGAGACCTTCGTCCTGGAGCGATACGAGGAAGGGTTCCGCGCCTTCGACGCCGCGTTCCGCATGCTCTTCAATTCGTATTACAACACCATCGGCGACAGGCATCCGCGCCCGCAGCGCGGCATGCTGACGCGGCCGACGCTGTCCCGCGTGCTCGACTACCGCCGCAACGTCGATGCGCGCATGGAGCGCCTGCTGCATCGCCATGGCGCGAGTCCGGCGCTGCTGGAGCTCGCCGTGCTGGGCCTCAATCACGAACAGCAGCATCAGGAGCTGATCCTCGCCGACGTCAAGCATCTGCTGTCGCTGAATCCCCTTCGTCCGGCCTATTTCGGGGCGCCCGCCGCAGCGCCGGACTGTGCGGCGGCGCCCCTGACATGGCACGGATTCGACGGCGGCCTCGTGGCCATCGGCCATGGCGGCGAGGGCTTCCGCTACGACAACGAGACGCCGCGCCACCGCGAATTCCTCGCGCCGTACGAGCTCGCCTCGCGCCTCGTCACCAACGGCGAGTTCCGGGAATTCATCGCCGACGGCGGCTACCGCGAACCGCGCCTGTGGCTCTCCGACGGCTGGGACTGGCTGGCGTCCGCGCAGCGCTCGATGCCGTGCTACTGGCTGCGCGACGGCGAATTCACGCTCGGCGGCCCGGCGGCGCTGGATCCCGTTCGGCCCGTGGTCCACGTTTCCTACTACGAGGCCGACGCCTTCGCGCGCTGGGCCGATGCCCGCCTGCCGACCGAGGCGGAGTGGGAGAACGCGGCGGCCGACCAGCCGGTGCGGGGCAATTTCAGCGGCCGCGGCCGCTTCCACCCCTGTGCCGCCGCCGGCGAGGGGCTCGTCCAGATGTTCGGCGATGCCTGGGAATGGACCCGGTCGAGCTACGCGCCGTATCCGGGATTCCGTCCCGCGGAAGGCGCGGTGGGGGAATACAACGCCAAGTTCATGGTGAATCAGTACGTCCTGCGCGGCGGCTCCTGCGCCACGCCGGAGGAGCACGTCCGCGCCAGCTACCGCAACTTCTTCCCGGCCTCGGCCTGCTGGCAATTCTCGGGCATCCGCCTGGCGCGCGACCGCGGTTAACCGCCTACAGGCATTGCGGTGCACTACCGGTAAACCGGTAGCAAAAATAGCCAACTCCATGGATTACCGGCGCATAACCGCTGTCGTTAAATCTGTTCGCAAGAAGGCGCCGCCGGATGCGGCGACCCCCTAAACCGCTGAAGCCCCTTCCGGCTGAAGGCGTTCCAGAAAGTTCATACAGAGAGAGAGCCTGCCCATGAAACTGAACACGAAAAGCCGTATGGCCATCGCCGCTATCCTGGACGTTGCCGTGAATGGGACGGAAAAGCCGGTCGCACTCGCCGGCGTCAGCGAGCGCCAGGATATTTCCCTTTCCTACCTCGAGCAGCTGTTCCGCATGCTGCGCGAACAGGGCTTCGTCCAGAGCTCGCGCGGACCGGGCGGCGGCTATCGCCTGAACAAGCGCCTGTCCTCGATCTCCGTGGCCGACATCGTCGACGCTGTCGACAAGAAGGACGCGGCCAAGGGCTGCCAGATCTCGGAGAACTGCCGCACCGAGAATTCCTGCCATGCGCACGGGCTGTGGAACCGCGTGGACGAGCATCTGCAGCAGTATCTGCGCACGGTGACGCTCGAGTCGATCCTCGATGAATCGCGGCCCGCAAGCTATGCTCCCGCCGCGGACGCAGCGGCCGCCGTGCCGCCGACCTACGCCGACGAAATTCCGCTGCGGCACGAAGGCATCCAAAGCCCGGCCGTTGCCTAACAAACCCGGCAGGCGTCGAACCATCGCCGCCGGGGCTCGTCCAATCGGTTCGGCGATCGGCCGTCCTTCGGGCCGGCCGTCGCCGGTGGCGTCCGGCCATCCTCTCCCCGTTCGGCCGGATGCCACGGAGGGCTCCTGCGATATTTCGCGGGGGCCTTCTTTTTGCCGCCGGGACGGACATGCCGCCGCTACCGGAAAACCGGTATTTCGCAAGCTAGAATGTTTGGGTTGAATGGCGAGCTTCGCCGCACCCGGGTGACGGCGTCTTCTACCCTGGAACCGCAATGAAACTGCAGATCATATTGGCCGACGACCACCAGATGTTCCGGCAAGCGCTGCGTGCCATGCTGGAAAAGGAACCCGACATCGAGATCGTGGCCGAGGCTTCGGACGGCAACGAATTGCTCAAGCTCGCCGCCGAAGTCCCGGTAGACCTGGTCTGCATGGACATCGGCATGCCGAACATGAACGGCATCGAAGCGACCCGCCGCCTGCTGGCGCTGCGCCCCGACGTCAAGGTCATCGGGCTCTCGGCCTTCCACGACCGCGACTTCGTGCTCGACCTGATGAAGGCCGGCGCCAGCGGCTACGTCACCAAGACCGAGGCGGGCGACGAACTGCTGCGCGCGATCCAGGCGGCCCGCGTCAACCGCAAGTACCTGTGCTCCGACGTCGCCGACATCGTCACCGGCGCGCTGATCAACAATCCCGAAGAGAAGCCCGACAGCGTGCGCCTGGGCTCGCGCGAGCGCCAGGTGCTGCAGCTCGTCGCCGAGGGAATGACCTCGGTGCAGATCGCCGCGAGCCTCCACGTCTCGCCGTCGACGGTCGAAGTGCACCGCCGCAACATCATGCGCAAGCTCGACCTCCACAACGTGGCCGAGCTCACCAAGTACGCGATTCGCAACGGCCTGACGACAAGCTAGCCGGACGGCGCGCCTCGCCGCTCTGCTGCGCCACGGCTTTCTTCAGGGCGTGCCTTCGCCGGTGATCGATGCAGCTGCTGCCAGAACCTGTCCTCGGC
>DAIDAU010000288.1 GCA_027310465.1 Rhodocyclaceae bacterium | reverse complement strand
CTCCTAGCCGAGGCGGGTTGCGAACTCGATCGGTGTTAGCCAGTTTTTGGGTGTTTCGCGGAAGCCGACTTTGCTCGCGTGGGTTAGCCCAACTTGCGCAGAATCGACACCCTGCGATAATCAAATCAATGCCTTAGCCGAAAAGTCGGCACTACATTTTTGGTGTGGATCGCGATCAGGCAGTGCGTGCGAGGCGCGGTAGCTCGTGCTCGGCGAGGCGCATGCGCTTGGGCAAGGCGATGCCGAGGCGGTCGAGCAGAGCGGCTTGGGCGGCATCTGGCTGGGTCACGCAGCGCAAACGAATCTGGCCGTGCGTTGCGGTCGGCAAGACGACATCCTGGGACTGGATGCGCGCCAGTTCTTCCAAGACAGTGCGCGGGGAATTGCCGAGGCCTGCGCGGCTCTGCCACATCTCGAGGCTCTTCCACAGCACGAAGGCGAGAAAGCAGACAAGGATATGAGACTGCACGCGATCCTCGCGCTGGTGCCAGATCGGCCGGACGTTGAGCTGATCTTTTTGGATACGAAAAGCGGCTTCGGCTTGTGTGAGCTGGATGTAAGCCTTCCAGAGTTGCTGATCGCTCCAATCGGTGATGTTCGAGCGCAACAGATAGGCGCCTTCCGAGAGTGCGGCCCAGTCGTCGAATGCGGTGTTGTAGACGACGCTCAGGCGGCAGCCCGCGGGGCAGCCATCCGGCTCCAGCATGATCGTGAAGCGGGCGGCGGAGCGCTGGTTTTGCTGCAGGATACGGCCGATCTGCCGGTTCACCATCGTCGGATCGACACGCTTCTTTGAGCGAGCGATGCGGGCAGTCAGGCGTTCGAGCGCCTCTTCGATCCGCCGGCTGAACTTGTCATGCATCGCCCGCTCTTTGCTGCGCCGATCGGCGGAGCGGCACAGGATCACGATCTCTTCGGTCTCGGGGTGGCGCGTGAGCTTGACCTCGACGCCCTCGTGCACCGTGCGCCAGCCGTCCGGGCGCGCAAGCTCGGAGGCGAACTTCTTCAACTCCGACTTCGGTGCGCCGATGATGTAGCGCCGGCCGGTCTGGCGCAGCCAGGCCAGGTTGCCGGCGCTGGCCATGCCGCGGTCGGTGATCCAGACGCGCCCGAGCATGCCATGCCGGGCCTCCATGGTGGCCACGATCGTCTGCAATGTCCGTGAATCGTGGGTATTGCCGGCGAACACTTCGTAGCCCAACGGAAAGCCATCGAAGGTCACGACCAGCGCGATGCACACCTGCTTGCAGTCGGGACGATGGTCGCGGGAATAGCCGCGCTGCGCCTGCGGGTTCGCTGCGGCCTGGCCCTCGAAATAGGTGCTCGTGACGTCGTAGAGCAGCACCTCGTTCTCGACGGCAAACAGCTCGCCGCAGCGCTGCGATAAATGCGCTTCGAGGTCTACCTTGTGCGCGAGCAGATGATCGAGCCCGCGATAGAGCCGATCCTTGTTGACCTCCTCGTCGCCGAGTTGCAGCAAATCTGAAAGTGCCGTGCGACGGTACCAATCCTCGGCAATGTGCAGCTCACTCGATGGCTCACAGAACCGCGCTGCCACCAGCACGGCCGCCATCTTCGCCCATGCGATGCTCTCCTTGCCGATCGGCAGCAGCCGCTCGCATAACTCTTCAAGTCCCACCCCGCGCCACAACGCCAGCGCCAGATAGACATCGCCAAACTGACGGGATCGCTCGATGCGAATACCCTTCAAGCGTATCGGCACTGTCAAATCGGCGCTGCCGTCATCGAAAAGCTGCGCCTGCTCGGGACCGCCTATCAGCCGACGCGCCAGCGCCCGCGCTTCAACACGTCCTGCTTCATCGAGCTCGCCAAGCTGCGCCACCGTCTGCTGAATGACGCGTCGACCAACGCGCACGCTCCGCACCAGCCGCCAGTAGCGGTGGGCCTTCCCATCTTTCTTGCGAATCGTATGGCGCAGATACATGCGCCATCTGAAACGCGCTCGCGGCCAAAGAAAATACCCAAGGTCGGCACTACACGCCCAAATCACCCGCGCGCCTCACCTAACCAATTGATCTCACTCGCACCGCCTCTCGCAAAATAGCTGAAATCGCCCTCTAACTGCGCAAGTTGGGCTAAAGCAACATGACCCCCTCCCTGACCCTCCCCCTTTCAGGGGGAGGGAACGCCAGAGTCGAAGCGCCTTCGCAGAACAACAACAGAGAGACGATGGACCGGACCCAAGCCTATAGCCTGCTTGATCGCCTCCGCGTCGCTCAGCTTCGGCTGGCATCGGTGGCGCTCGTCGTCATGATGCTCGTCACGCTGGCCGACGTGTTCCTGCGCTACGTGTTCAACCACCCCATCCGCGGCTCCTACGATCTCGTCGAGTCGATGCTGGCGATTTTCGTCTTCCACGGCATGTCGACCGCCTTCCTGCAACGCCGCAACATCGTCATCGATCTCATCGACTCCTTCGCGCATCGCTATGTCGTCACCGCGCTGATCCGCATTTCCGACGTGCTGACGATCTTCACGTTGGGCC
>DAIDAU010000258.1 GCA_027310465.1 Rhodocyclaceae bacterium | reverse complement strand
TTGCCTAGTAAACTGAAGCGCGGTTCAAGCAAGATGCTCGGAACAGGCTGCGCGACAATCAGGCCGCTAGTGCAATATTTACCTTCTTCCCAAGCGCAGCGGCGGCACTCGCCAACGTCGTAAGCGTCAGGCTCGGGTCTTCCTCATCGAGCAGACGATTCAGCGCCGCACGGCTGGTGTGCATGCGCTTCGCAAGCTCAGTCTTCGTGATCTGCTGCACCTTCATGGCTTCGGCGATTTGCCACGCGATAACGCGCTTCAGCGCGACGGCGGTCGCTTCCTCCTGCATCGCTTCTTCCTTGAGGAAGTCGTCGAAGCTGCTGCCGATATTCTTCTTGCCCATGTCTATCTCCTTCGCAACTGCTTGAGCCGGTCCCGAGCCAGGTCGAGGTCGGGTTTCGGCGTCGCCTGCTGCTTCTTGATGAAGCCGTGCAGCAGGACCATGATCTGACCGTCGAGCGCGAACAGGATTCGCGCGATGCGGTTGTCGAGCTTGACGCGCACTTCCCAGATGTCGCCGCCCAGGTGATCCACCAGGGGCATGCCAAGCGGCCAGCCGAATTGCACCGTCTTGATGTCCTCGCCGATGGTCTTGCGATCGATCGCCGGCAATCCCTTCAGCCATTCCCTGACCGGCTCGGCGCCGGCATCAGTGCGGAAGAAATGGACATCGAGGACGGGGTTCATGGATGCAGCGTACCATTATTGGTACGCGCGTGCAAGTGGGCTGCCGGTACCGTTTGGCAGCTTTTAGGCAGCCCCGTCTGAAGACCATTGTGCCACAAGGCATAGGGCGGGTTCGAATCCCGCCCTCTCCGGCAAGAGCCACAACGACGGGCCTTTCGGCGCGTTTTTGTTTCATCGACATGGACCCAATGCACCACTAACGATACGCATAGCGCCCGTTAGCTTTTGCCTCTTGCAAGCATATAGCACACTTGCTATATTGCACGCATGACCTATTCCATCGAGTTCTTCAACGCTGCCGTACAGGCTGAGGTTGAAAGGTGGCCGGCAGGCATCAACGCCAGTTTCACCCGCATTGCCGAGCAGATGGTGGAATCAGGACCGAATCTCGGCCTACCCTATACGAGGCCGTTTGGCGATGGGCTGTTCGAGATTAGAGCCCGGGGCGCCGAGGGAATAGGTCGGGCGTTGTTCTGCATTCTGATAGGCCGACGAATCGTGATCCTGCACGGCTTCATCAAGAAGACGCAACAGACGCCGCCCAACGAACTGAAGACAGCACGCAAGAGACTGAAAGAGGTGCAACATGGCTAAGACGACTCATACCGAAGACCGCTACCAACCGGTGAAATTCGACCCGAAAGCCCATGCCGCAAAAAAGCGCAAGGCTGATCCGGAGTTCCGCGCTGCCTACGATGCGCTGGAAGACGAGTTCGCGACGCTGGGGGCTCTGTTGCTGGCCCGTAAAGAGGCCGGTCTCACCCAGGCCGACGTCGCGGCGCGGATGGGCGTATCTCAGCCTGTCCTGGCAAGGATCGAATCGAGTCTCGGCAGCCGGAAACATTCGCCATCCCTGGCCACTCTGCGCAAGTACGCTGATGCTTGCGGCAAGAAGCTGATTATCCAGATGGTGTAGCCGTCTCGTTCAGACAGACTAGAACCGCCCCGCCGTCTGCCTCGGCGCCAGCTTCTGCACGACCTCCAGGGCCTTCGAGACGTTCGCCGAAGCGGACAGCCCTTTCACGGTGGCGGCGATCTCTCCATCGGGCTGGACGATGAACGTGACGCTCTCGACCAGTCCATGTCCGATGGGAGCGCCTCGCGTGTCCTTGCTGCCGGGCGGCGCATCCATCACTTTCAGCTCGTACGATTTGGCGATTTCGCCGCCGCCGTCCGAGACGACGGCGACCTTGCCGCCGCAGTACTCGGGATCGGCGGAGAACGCGTTGAGCCGGTCGATGCTGTCGAGCGACACGCCGACCACGGTGGCGCCGGCGGCGACGAACTTCTCGTGGCTCACCGCAAACTCGTGAGCCTGAACGTTGCACTCGCTGGTGAAGGCCGCGGGAAAGAAGAAGATGACCACCGGCCCCTTCTTCAGCGCCTCTCTCAGGGAGAAATCGAAACTCTTGCCGCCGCGCGACGCCTTGGCTTTGAAATCCGGTGCAGCGTCGCCCTTGGTGAGCGCGGCCTCGGCGGAAAGGACAAGCGCGCCGAGCAGGAACGCAAGGAATAGGCGCTTCATCGAGTCTCCCCTGAATGGCTCCCGGATTATTGGCCGGCCGACAGCCCGACGATGGTCTCGAAGCCGCCCCAGAACATGCGCTTGCCGTCGAAAGGCATCTTCGCCGGGTCCATCTGTTCCTTGAGCTGCGGATCTTCCATGACCTCCTTGCTGATGCGGTCGCGGTCCTCCTTGTTCCTATAGACGATCCACGCCAATGCGACCACCTCGTTGTCCTTCAGCTGCACGGCCTGGGGAAACGAGGTGACCTTGCCGGGCTGGACGTCGTCGCTGACCGCGTCGGAATAGTACAGGGCGACGTGGCGCAGGCAGGCGTTTCCCCATTCCGTCGACATGCGCTTGTAGGTGTCGAGGTTGTCACGGGGAACGGGAATGACGATGGCGTCGATGTAGTGCGACATGGGAACCTCCGCGGGAACTAAAGCCGATTAGACCCGTTGCGCTCGGCGCCGTTCTCGGCAGAAGCGCCGGTCGAGCCGCAAGCCGGCGAACGCCGCGTCAGCGTTGCGGCGCCAGATCCCACTCGGCAACGCCTTCAGCCAGGCGCAGCGCGTCGAAGCCTTTCTTGCGCAGCATCTCCAAGCATTCGCCTGGGGGCTGATGGTCGTCGCCACCTATATCCTCGCGAAAAGCGTCCTATAGCCGCGGTCGAGAACGGAAACGGCGACGCCCCGCTCAGGCGCCGCGCCGCCAATGCACGCGCAGCAGCTTCTCCGCGTCGTTGTAGTGGAACTCGAGATCGCCCTGATAGGCGCGATGCAGCGCTTCGCCGAGGTCGCGCGCTAGATGGATGTCGGTGGTGGTGACGAGGATGCCGTCCAGTTCGTTCTCGATCGCCATGATGCGGGCCAGGGGGTGGCCCGACTTCTCCTTGGTTTCGTGATGGCGCAGCAAGGCGATCATCTCGTCGCGATGCGCGGCGAAGAAGCCCCCGCCGACGTCGACGTAGCCGGCCGGAAAGCAGTCGCGGATTCGATGGTAGGCGGCGCAGAGAATCTCGTGCGCGCCTTCGGGGCGGGCGATCCATTGCCAGCGTCCGCCGTGATAGACGGCGCCGCAATCCGGGCAGACCGCCGGCTCGACCGGCTTGCGCGCGGGCTTGTAGGCGTCGTGCTCGCGCTCCTGCCACAGCTCGTCGCGGCGAATCGGCTTGAATCCGGCCGGGGTCGATCGTGCGCCCATGATGCTCTCCTTCGCTGAAGCCGGGCGGCATGCGTTGCCGCGCTCGGCCCCATCATCGTAGGCCATCGGCGTCTCGCTTCAAGTTCGCCTTGCCGCGCGCCGGCGAGCGCCGGAAGTGGCGCTCGGCGCAAAGTCGCCTAATAGTGGAGTTCCAAGCGGTCCCGCCGCCCGGCAATTCCACACTCACAGGAGGCTTCCGCCATGTCACAGCTTCTCTCGCGATCGATTCGCCTGCTCCTGCTCGCCTCGGCCTCGATCGTCTCCTTCTCGCGCGCCGACGACGAGGCGATCTTCCGCAACGGCGACATCGCCTATGTCTCCGGCGGCGTCGGCGAGGACTCGCGCGCGCGCCTGAATGCCATGCAGGAGTTCAACCTCAGGCTGGTCTTCGCGCTCGGATCGGGCGCCTTTGTCAGCGGCGTCACGGTCGACGTCGATGACGGCGCGGGGAAGCCACTGGTCCATACGATCTCCGACGGACCGATCTTCCTCGCCCATCTTCCGGCAGGCCGCTACAAGCTCGCGGCGACGCTCGGCGGCAAGCGCTTCGAACGCGGGATCGCCGTGGCGCGCGGCAAGCAGAGCCGGCTGGATTTCCGCTGGCCGGCGGAGCCGTGATCAGCGCAGCATGCCGAGGACGATGCGGTCGACGGCCTCCTCCGGCGTGAGGCCGCGCGCCATGAGCGTCTCGAGCTGGCGCGCATCGACGCTGCCGATGGCGGCCTCGTGCGTCACCTTCGCCTCGGGATGGGTGACGCGCACTTCGGGCTTCGCCGCCGCGCGCGCATGGCCGCGCACGACCTCGAGGCAGTCGACGTGCCCGCGGGCGCCGCGCGCATTGCCGTAGGTGGCGCCGACGATCTCCGCTACCGCTTCACCCTCGACGGCGATGCGCGTCTTGACCAGGCCGCGCGCCTGCGCGCCGTCCAGGCTCACGACCTCGCGCACGCGGATGTCATCGTCGGCGTGGCCGTAGATCCTGCTGGTGAGTTCCGCCACGCCCATCTCGGCGACGGCGACCGCATAGTCGATGTTTAGCCTGCCGACGCGCCCCTGCACGAGCGAGAAATCGGCGAAGTAGCAGGCGTCCTGCCCGACATAGACCGTGGCGCGCGGAACGACCTCGATCGCGCCGGACAGCCCGTGGTAATGCACCTCGTCGTACTTGAGCCACGCGCCCGGCTCGAGAACGATCTTGGCCTTCATCGCGTGGCGTCCCGCATCGGCCATCGTGAATAGGCAATGCGCCCATACCGTCGCGCGCGCATTGCGCCGCACGGTCAACTGCAGCTCGACGTTCTGCACCGCCAGATGGCCGAACAGGCTGAAGCACAGATGCACCGGCACGTCGAGGCGGCGGCCTTCCTCGACGACGAGCGTGGCATCGATCGCATCCTCCCGCTCCCGCGCCTCCAGCTGCACGCCTTCGGCCTGCTGCCGGCTGACGATGCGATGGCCATAGGCGACGACGTGCGGCGTGCCGGGCCGCAGCACGGTCATCGGATCCTCGCCGATCAGTGCGAAAGCTTCGCGCAGGGGTGCCAGCTCGCTCATGTCAGTTGCTCCACCGCGCTGCGCGCCACCCGCGACTGTAACCGCCAAGAGCGACGGGCGGTTCGGCGCGCGCGCCGGCGTCGCGCGCTGCCGCCTGTTGCCGCACCGACGCAGGCCACCCTCTCCCCGACGCTCGTCTCCCGCAGCTGCAAACCCCGCCTCCCTGCCGACGATTCCCCTCTGACCACCGTAGTCCAAAATCCCCGGCGCTGCGTCGGCATCGACTATAAAAAGAGCACATCGATACGGGAGTTCGCGAGTGGAAATCCACGGATGGAACGCAGCGGCGCCGGACCCGTCGACGTCCAGGAAGCCCTGCGCGCGACGGCGGGCAGGCCAGACCCATCCTCCTGGAAGTCGACGATGACCGCATGGGAAACCTTCCCTCACGAATCCGACATCGGCGTGCGGGGCCGCGGAGCCACGCTGGCCGAGGCCTTCGCCGGCGCCGCCACGGCGATGACTTCGGTCATCTGCGATCCCGCGCTGGTCGAGCCGAAGCTGGCCGTGTCCATCGACTGCACCGCGCCCGACCGGGAGCTGCTGCTGACCGAATGGCTCAATGCCCTCGTCTATGAGATGGCGACCCGCCGCATGCTGTTCGCGCGCTTCGACGTCAGGATCGATTATCGGCACCTGCGCGCCATCGCCTGGGGCGAGCCGGTCGGCGAACGCCATCAGGCGGCGGTGGAAGTGAAGGGCGCGACGTTCTGCGAACTGAAGGTGGCGCAGGACGAAGGCGGCTGGATCGCCCAGTGCGTGATCGACGTCTGAACAAACATGGATCTCTCGCGCCTGCAGCAGACCGGTCCGTTCGAATGGCGCATGCCGCCCGAGAAGGGCATGCGCGTGCCCGGCATCATCTTCGCCTCGCAGGAGCTCGTCGCGGCGATGGACGAGAAGGTGCGCGAGCAGGTCGCCAACGTCGCGACGCTGCCGGGCATCGTCGCGGCATCCTATGCGATGCCCGACGCGCACTGGGGCTACGGCTTTCCGATCGGCGGCGTCGCGGCCTTCGATCCCGATGACGACGGCGTGGTGTCGGCCGGCGGCGTCGGCTTCGACATCTCCTGCGGCGTGCGCACGCTGCATGCCGGCATGAAGCGCGCCGACATCGAGCCGGAGAAGAAGGCGCTCGCGGACCGGCTCTATGCGCGCATCCCCGCCGGCGTCGGCAGCACGGGCGCGCTGCGGCTCGACGCCGAAGGCATGCAGGCAATGCTGCAAGGCGGCGCGCGCTGGGCGGTGGCGCAAGGCTACGGCGAGGCCGCCGATCTCGCGCGCATCGAGGAATCCGGCTGCATCGGCAACGCCGATCCGGGCGCCGTCTCCGAGCACGCCAAGCGGCGCCAGCGCGACGAGATGGGCACGCTCGGCTCCGGCAACCACTATCTCGAGGTGCAGATCGTCGCCGAGATTTTCGACGCGGCGATCGCGCAGGCCTACGGCCTCGAACTCGACGACGCGGTGGTCACCATCCATTGCGGCTCGCGCGGCCTGGGCCACCAGATCGGCACCGACTACCTGCGCGATATGGTGACGGCGGCGCCGGCCGCCGGCATCGCGCTGCCCGACCGCGAACTGGCCTGCGCTCCGCTGCGCTCGACGCTGGGGCGCAACTACCTGGGGGCAATGCGCGCGGCGGCCAACTGCGCGCTGGCCAACCGCGAGATCCTCGGCCACCTGGCGCGCCAGGCGTTCGCCGAGATCTTCCCGGGCAGCAAGCTGCCGCTGCTCTACGACGTCTCCCACAACACCTGCAAGGAGGAGACGCACGAGGTC
>DAIDAU010000254.1 GCA_027310465.1 Rhodocyclaceae bacterium | reverse complement strand
GTGGACACGGTCACGACCGACAGGGCGCCGACGATGCGGGTCTTCTTCGGATCGTTGCGGTAGGCGAGGATGTCCGGCAGCGTGTACTTGCCGATGTTGCGGCAGGGCTCCGCCATCACCAGCAGCACCGTGATGTAGGCGACCAGCCAGCCCACCGAGTACATGAAGCCGTCGTAGCCCCAGATGGAGATCAGGCCGGCGATGCCGAGGAAAGACGCAGCCGACAGGTAGTCGCCGGCGATGGCCCAGCCGTTCTCCAGGCCGGAAATGCCGCCGCCCGCGGTGTAGAAGTCCTTGGCGGTCCGGACGCGCTTGGCGGCAAGGTAGGTGACGAACATCGTCACGGCGATGATGGCGCCGAACACGGCGAAGGTCAGCCACTTCAGCTCGTCCTTGACGGCGCCCTGCGCCATCGCCGGCAGCGAGAGCAGCGGCAGGATCGCGACCGCCGTGCCGAGGATCGCCTTGTTCCTGAGGGAGTTCGTCATGTCATCGGGCGCCGATGCGGTCGGCCTCGTCGATCAGTTCCTGCGCCATCGCGTCGTATTCACGGGCCTTCGCCGTGTAGTAGCCCGCGATGCACCAGGCAACGACGAACTGCGACAGCGCGAACAGGATGCCGAAGTTCACGACGCCGAAGATCTTCGTCCTGAAGAGGTCCGGGAAGTAGGCGGCGCCGATGGGCAGCAGGAAATAGTAGGCCGTGGAGAGGACCATCAGCAACGCCAGGAAGGCGCCCTTCTTCCGCTGGAGCCTCTGAAAGCGCGGATCTGCGTCGATGGCCGCCCAGTTGAGCGAGTCCCTTGCCATTGCAGCTTCTCCAAGTTTCGGTCGGCGGGAACTTTAACAGCCGCAACTGACGAATCACTTACGCGCCGACCGGCGCGGCACTCAGCCCTTCTTGCCGAACATCGGATGGGCGTGGCGGCTGAGGATGAAGTCGGCGAAGAACTTGCCCCACAGGGTGACGCCGGCAATCGCCGTCCAGTTGGCGAAGTCGAGCGCCGCGGCAACGACGCCGACGATGACGAACACAACCACGATGCCGGCGATCAAGTTGATCAACGCCGCGAACGGCGCGAACTTCTCCGGATGGGCCGGCGGCTCGCCGCGCTTGAGCGCGACTTCCGAAAAATCGCGCTTGACCACGATGCGCCAGGCGCGCCGCAGCCAAAAGAAGGCGATCGGGAACAGGGCCAGGAACAGTATCCAGTTCAGTGCGATGCTGGCGTTGAAGACCATTGGAACTCCGGGCGGAAACAAAAACCCCGCCGGCGGGCCGGCGGGATTCGAAACTGCGCCGCGCTCATCGCGCGGCGCCCATCATGCTCATCGATCAGACGTGCGCGCCATTGACGGCAGTCGCGCCGCGCGGCACGCGGACGTTCTCCACCAGGTGCTGGATGTGTTCGGGCGGTTCCGGCGTCAGCTTGTCGACCACGAAGGCGACGACGAAGTTGAACACCGCGCCGACGGCACCGAAGGCTTCCGGCGTGATGCCGAAGAACGAGTTGGCGCCGCCGATCAGGTCCAGATACTCGGTGCCCTTGATGAAGAACAGGCCCTTGTGCGCGAACACGTAGAACAGCGTGATCAGCAGGCCGGCGAGCATGCCGGCCATGGCGCCTTCCTTGTTCATCTTCTTGCTGAAGATGCCCATCATGATCGCCGGGAACAGCGAACTCGCCGCGATGCCGAAGGCCAGTGCCACCGTGCCGGCCGCGAAGCCCGGCGGGTTGAGGCCGAGGTAGCCCGCGATCAGGATGGCGGCGACCATTGCCAGCTTGCCGGCCATCAGTTCGCCCTTCTCGCTGATGTTCGGCATGAAGACGCCCTTCACCAGGTCGTGGGAGATGGCGGCGGAGATGGCGAGCAGCAGGCCGGCCGCGGTGGACAGCGCCGCCGCGATGCCGCCGGCGGCCACCAGCGCGATGACCCAGTTCGGCAGGTTGGCGATCTCGGGGTTGGCGAGCACGATGATGTCGGCATTGACGTCGAGCTCGTTGCCCTTCCAGCCGGCCGCTGCGGCCTTCTGCAGCACCTCCGGATTCTTGGTCTTGTCGTTGTAGTACTGGATGCGGCCGTCGCCGTTCTTGTCGGTGAACTCGAGCAGGCCGGCCGTGCCGATCATCAGCGACAGCGTGTAGACGAACATGTTGAGCGTGCTGTCCGCCGTGGACGTCGTGTACTTGCCGAAGCCGAGTTCCGTCACCACCTTGTCGAGCTTGGCCAGCAGCGCAGTGTCGGTGCCCACCAGGTCGGCACCGAGGCCCAGTTGCGGGATCGGATTGCCGGTCAGGTGCATCGAGATGAAGATCGCCGGGATGGTGTAGGCGAAGATCAGCACGACGTACTGCGCCACCTGCGTGTAGGTGATGCCCAGCGTCGCCTGCCAATAGGCTTTGCCTTTGTCATCGTCTTGTCCGCCCGGCGAAACGGGCATTCTGGCCGGAGCGCGCATCCAGGCACGCAGTCGGACGATATAGGGACAGACTTACCAACACCTCACACACGCACAGGACTTTGTAAGCCCAGAAGGCCCGGCGGCCGCGCGGCGAACGGCGCTATTGGTCTTCTTTTCCTTCGTGGACGCCGAATTCGCGGTCCAGCCTGTTCATGTATCCGGCATAGAACCAGACGATCGCGACGTAGATGACGAGGGCGCCCTGGGCGCCCATGTAGAAGCCGAGCGGGCCGATGAAGGTCGTTTCGTTCAGTTCGCGCGCGAACCAGGCGACCACGAACGTGACGATGAACCACACGGCCAGCAGGATGCCGGTGACCCTCAGGTTGCGGTTCCAGTATTGGCGGTGCGCACGCGTAAGTCGCATCGACATTCTCCTCCAGGCGCATTCTTGCACGATGCGGCCCGTCCGAGGCGCGAAAACCTTTCCGCAACCTTGCCGCTGGGAAGCGAAAGGTCTAGACTCGCCGGCTTTCGGCGCAACCGGATCGACGAAATGGAATCATCGACATCAATAGAAGTCGCCAAACATCTGCTGCTGACGTTCGGCATCATCCTCGCCGTCGGCACCGCCTGCGGCATTCTTTCCCAAAAGCTCAAGATGCCCGACGTGGTGGTGTTCCTCGTCGTCGGCATGCTGATCGGGCCCGGGGCGGCGGGCTGGGTGGACATCAAGGCGGATTCCGCGCTCAACCAGCTCATCCTGATCTTCGGCTCGTCCTACATCCTCTTCGACGGCGGCGCGACGCTGCGCCTCAAGGTGCTGAAGGAGGTCTGGATCACCATCGTCATCCTCGCCACCGTCGGCGTGCTGATCACCGCCGCCATCACGGGCGTCGCCGCCCATTACATTCTCGGGCTCCCTGTCATCGTCGCCCTGCTGCTGGCCGCGACGATCGCTTCGACCGACCCGGCGACCCTGGTGCCCGTATTCCGCCAGGTCAAGATCCGCGACCGCGTGGCGCAGACGGTCATGTCGGAATCGGCATTTAACGACGCGGTGGGCGCCATCGTGACTTTCGCCGTTCTCGGGATCGCCATGGGCCACGGCGAATTCTCGTTGTCCGCCGCCGTCGTCGACCTGGCGAAGGAGGCCGGTTTCGGCCTCATCGCCGGCGGCGCGTTGGGCTATCTGGCCGCGCTGCTGATCGCCCATGAGAAGTTCGGCTTTCTCGCGGAGTATGCGCCGGTGGTTTCGCTGATGGCCGTGATCGGCGCCTATCTGGGTGCGGACGGGCTCGAGGCTTCGGGCTTCATGGCGGTGTTCGTGTTCGGCATCGCACTCGGCAACAAGGAGGTGTTCGGCTTCGAGATGGACGAAGGCGAACAGGAAAAGCTCGAGGAGTACGTGCTGACCACGGCACTCATCATGCGCATGTTCATCTTCATCGTGCTCGGAACCCAGGTCGATTTCGCACTCGTCGGCAAGTACCTGGCAGGCGGCGTGGCCGTGGTCGCCATCTTCATGTTCGTTGCCCGCCCCGTCACGGTGTTCCTGTGCGCGCTGCCCGACCGTCGCGCCCGCTGGCAATTGAAGGAAATGCTGTTCATGTGCTGGACGCGCGAGACGGGCGTCATTCCAGGAGCGCTGGCCGGTCTGCTGCTGGGCATGGGTGCGCCGGAGGCGAAGCTGATCGCCTCGGTCACTTTCATCGCCATCCTGATGACCATCCTGATCCAGGCCACCACGACGCGCTGGCTGGCCGGCAAGCTCGGACTGCTGGAGCAGACGTAGCGAACTTCCCGCTCAGTCTGCGTCCTGCTCGTCGAGCGCGCCGCGGCGGGGAAAGACGACGCGCACCCGGGTGCCGGGGCCATTCTCCGGTGCCTCGAGCCGGACCTGGGCGCGATGGAGATCGGCGATCTCCTTGACGATCGGCAGCCCGAGGCCGCTGCCGTCGGCCTCGTTGCCGAGCACGCGATAGAAGCGCTCGAAGACACGCGCGCGCTCGCCTTCCGGAATGCCGACGCCGTTGTCCTCGACCTCCAGCACTGCCTCGGAACCGGCGCGCGCGCGCACGGTGACCTTGCCGCCGCGCGGCGTGTACTTGATCGCGTTGTCGACCAGGTTCTTCAGCAATTCGCGCAGCAGCAGCGGAATGCCGTCGATGGCGAGCGGCCATCCGGTCCCTTCGAAGCCGAGGTCGATGCCGGCCGTCATGGCACGCGTCACCCACTCCTCGCTCACTTGCCGCGCCAGCACCTCGAGATCCAGCGGCTCCACCGAATGCACCTTCTCGTGACTCGCCTCGGCACGCGCCAGCGTCAGCAATTGCGTCGCCAGGTGCACCGCGCGCTCGGTGCCGGATGCGATGCGGGCCACGAACTCGTGAAGCTGCGCCGGGTCCGTCTCGGCGAGCGCCAGTTCCGTCTGCATCTTGAGGCCGGTCAGCGGCGTCTTCAGTTGGTGCGCGGCGTCGGCGATGAAGCGTTGCTGCGCTTGCAGGTTCTCTTCGAGCCGCTCCATCATCTCGTTGAGGGCGATGATCACGGGGCGCAGTTCCTCGGGCACGCCGCGTATCGGGATCGGCGAGAGATCGCCGGGACGCCGGCTGCGGATGCGCGCCTGCAGCCGATTGATCGGCGCGATGCCACGCGACAGGCCCATGTAGACCAGGATCACCGCCAGCGGAATGATGGCGAACTGCGGCAGCAGCACGCCCGAAATGATGCGCGAGGCGAGGCCGCCGCGCTTGTTGCGCGTCTCGGCGACCTGCACCAGCACCGGCATGCGTCCCGGCGGCGACGGCACGAGGGCGTAGGCGACGCGGATCTCCTCGCCGTTGATGCTGTCGTCGCGGAACAGCACTTCGTCCGCATTGATCTTTTCAGGAATCTCGATCCACGGAATGTCGCGATCGCCGGCAACCAGTTCGCCGCGCAAGCCGGTGACCTGGTAGTAGAGCGTGTCGGTCTCGTCCGCGCGCAGCATCGCGCGTGCCGACGCCGGGAAGTTCACGTTGACGTGGTTGCCCTCGATCTTCACCAGCCGCACGATGGCGGCGACGTTCTCGGACAGCGCCTGGTCGTAGGGCTGGTCGGCGATCTGGTTGGCGACGTGATTGGTGACGGCGATGGAGATGGGCCAGAGGAACAGCAGCGGCGCCAGCGTCCAGTCGAGGATCTCGCCGAACAGCGAGTTGAGTTCTCCCGGGGTGCCGAACAAGCCTCCCCTGCGGCTTCGCGTCGCCGGGGGCACCCTTGCTTCCTCAGGCGAGACGGCCATCTCCGTTTGCCGATGCCGACGGCCGCTCCAGGCAGTAGCCGAGCCCGCGCACCGTGGCGATGCGGACGCCGCTCGGCTCGAGCTTCTTGCGCAGGCGATGGACGTACACCTCGATGGCGTTGGTGCTGACTTCCTCGCCCCAGCCGCAGAGATGGTCGACCAGCTGCTCCTTGCTCACCAGGCGGCCGGCGCGCAGCAGCAGGATTTCGAGCAGCCCCAGCTCGCGCGCCGAGCAATCGACGACTTGGCCGGCGATGCGCGCCACGTGCTCGGTCTGGTCGTAAGTGAGCGGCCCGAACTCGATTTGCGTCGGCATGCCGGTGCCGCGGCGCGTCAGCGCGCGCACGCGGGCTTCGAGCTCGGGCAGCGCGAACGGCTTGGTCAGGTAGTCGTCGGCGCCGGCGTCGAGCCCGCGCACGCGGTCTTCGATGCCGTCCTGCGCCGTGAGGATCAGCACCGGGGTGGGATTCTTGCGGCCGCGCAGCCGCTTGAGCACCTCGATGCCGGGGAGCCGCGGCAGGCCGAGATCGAGGATCAGCAGATCGTACTGCTGCGCCGTCACCGCCGCGTCGGCATCCACGCCGGTCACCACGTGGTCCACCGCGTAGCCGGACTTCTTCAGCGCGCGCGCCAGACCGTCGGCGATGATGCGGTCGTCTTCGGCGAGCAGGATTCTCATGGGTGGCGTCGGCTGCCAACGTAAGTTGCTGGTAAGCAGCGGCGGCTAAGGTGAATGCCGCTGTTCCCCTTTTTGGCCCGGCGAGGCGGCGTCCGCATAGAGCAGCGCCTCGGGGAGCGGCGGTGTGCTGCCGCTCCTGGCCAATCTTTTTCAGCCGCGCAGTCTAGCATAGGCGCGAAAGGGGTTCGCCGCGCCGGCCCCGTCCGGGCCGCCCGCGACGAAAAAAACGCCCCGCGCAGGGCTACGCGAGGCGTCTCAGTCAGGAGGAAGGTGGGTAACGGGAGGAAACTAGGTTTCCTCCTGTTCCACCCTTATGGACTGGGGTTGGAATTCGGCAAAGCCGAATTACATCCCCATGTCCATGCCGCCCATTCCACCCATGCCGCCCATGCCGCTCGGCATGCCGCCAGCCGGCTTGTCTTCGACCAGCTCGGCGACCATGCAGTCGGTGGTGAGCATCAGGCCAGCGACGGAGGCGGCGTTCTGCAGCGCGGTGCGCGTGACCTTGGTCGGGTCCAGCACGCCCATCGCCACCATGTCGCCGTACTCGCTGGTGGAAGCGTTGTAGCCGAAGTTGACCGTCTTGTTCTCGAGAACCTTGTTGACGACAACGGAGGGCTCGTCGCCGGCGTTGGCGACGATCTCGCGCATCGGCTGCTCGAGGGCGCGCAGGACGATCTTGATGCCGGCTTCCTGCTCGTGGTTGTCGCCCTTGATCTTGGCGACAGAACGGGCGCGCAGCAGCGCGACGCCGCCGCCGGGGACGATGCCCTCTTCCACCGCAGCGCGCGTGGCGTGCAGGGCGTCCTCGACGCGGGCCTTCTTCTCCTTCATCTCGACTTCGGTCGCGGCGCCGACCTTGATCAGCGCAACGCCGCCGGCCAGCTTGGCCACGCGTTCCTGCAG
>DAIDAU010000250.1 GCA_027310465.1 Rhodocyclaceae bacterium | reverse complement strand
CTGCTCCACGCTGCCGAAGCCGGCTCGCTGTGCAAAGCGAGCCGTGGGCCGCGAAAGCGGTGGAGCGCAGCGGACCACCCCGTCGGCACGAGCAGCGCTCCCTGCCAACTCAGGTCGCCTGCTTGATCGCCAGCAGCGCCTGGTTGCGCAGCGTCTTCAGCAGCGTCAGTTCCTTCTCGGGAATGACGATCGAACCGGCCTTGTCCTTGTCGCAGTAGATCAGCGCGACGGGATTGTTCTTCAGCGTCAGCGGGAACAGCACGAAGGTCTTGGCGGTGATCTTCTGGCGGAACCACTTGGGGATGCGATCGGCGATCTTCGGATCGTCGATGTCGGTGATGATGATATCCACGGCCTTCTGCGTGGCGAGATGGAAGACGTCGGGCTCGTAGGCGAGCGGGAAGCGGAAGATGCGCGCCAGATCGGCGGTATCGGGGCCGAAGCCGAAGCGGCCCACCATCATGCCTGTCTTGATGTCCTTCAGCGCCAGCAGCACGCGATGGAAGCCCATCGAGCGGTACATGGTCTCCAGGATGATGCGCAGGATGTCGTTGAGCGCGAAGTCCTCGACCAGCGAGTTGCTGATGTCCTGGATGCCGGCCGACAGGATCGCCTGGGCGTCGCTTTCCTGGCTCGCCGGGCTGCCGGCTTCGGCGGCGATGGCCGCCTCGTACACCGGAACTTCGGTCAGCACGGTGTCGGCGAGCGCGGCCATGTTCGGATCGGTCGGCGTCTCGTCCTTGCCCAGCTCTTCCTTGGCGCCGGAGAATATCTGCACCTGGCGCGCGAACGGGCTCTGCTTGAGATTCACGCGCAGGATCGACGCCAGTTCCTTCAGTTCGGTGAACGCCTGCTCGACGGTCGTGCGCAGCTGCTCGTCAGAGACCTGCAGGCAGGCGGCATAGCGATCGGTGATGGCGCGCAGCCCCTTGCCGCGGTCTTCCGGCGACAGCGAGGCGATGTGGTCGCAGACCTCGTTCGAGAAGTTGGACAGCACGTGCAGCGTCTGCTCGGGCGTCGTCGGCTTGCGGATGGGCCCTTCCGGCAGCGGCTCCATGCTCTGGATGATCGCCGCCGGAAAGCCCCAGCTCCTGGCGATCCCCATGCCGAGTTCTTCGAACGTCAGCCCAAGCACTTGGGCCGCTGCCGCGCGTTCCGACAGTTGCTTCATCAGCATCACGTTGCGCACGTTCTCGACTTCCTCGGGGAAGTAGAACTGCGCCAGCAGCTGGCCGAGATTGTGGAACATCGAGCAGATGAAGGCTTCCTCGCCTTCGCGCGCCATCAGGTTCTTGGCGGCGTCGCGCCCGAGCAGGCCGGCCAGATTGGAGCGCAGGAAGCCTTCCTTGAGCTCGCGGGCGTTGCCCTTGTTCTGCAGGTGCTCGAACAGCAGCACCGTGATCGCGATGTTGCGCACTGCGTCGAAGCCGAGCACGACCACCGCGCGCGACACCGTGCTGATGTTGCCGCCGCCGACCTGGCGGTAATAGGCCGAATTGACCAGGCGCAGGATCTTGTTGGTCAGCGCGTAGTCCTTGAGGATCGTGTTGGAAAGCTTGTTGATGCTTTCCTTCTCCGATTCCGTCAGCTTGTTGATCGCGGAAACGGAATCCGACAGCGCCGGGAAATCGGTCTTGTGGCGCATGCGGCGCAGCAGGAACTCCAGCGTCGCCTGCTTGGTCGACTCGCTGCCCTCCGGCGCCGCGGCGGCGCCGGTGCCGAGGTAGGTGGCGAGCGCCTCGGCGAGTTGCGCGGCCGACGGGTAGCGCAGGTCGGGATTGAGCGTGCAGCTCTTGAGGACGATCGAGGCCAGGCGTTCGTCGATGCTGGCGTCGGGAGGAATCGTCACCGCCTCGCAGGCGACGTTGAAGAGGATCTTCTGCAGGCTGTCGCCCTGCACCACGCGCTTGCCGGTGAGCATCTCGAGCAGGATCAGCCCCGCGGCGAAGACGTCATTCTTCACGCTCACCGCCTGGCGCGTCACGTACTCGGGCGCCATGTAGAAAGGCGTGCCCGACAAGCCCTTCTGCATCTCCGTGCCCTCGCCCGTCACCCGCACCGCGATGCCGAAGTCCATCACGCGCGGCGTGCCGCGCGCGTCGAGCAGGATGTTGGAAGGCTTGAGATCGCGATGGATGATGCCGAGCGCGTGGGCCTGCGCCAGGGCGTCGGCCACCTGGCGCATCATGTCGGCCGCGCGGGCGGCCGGCATGGCGCCGTCGGCCTTGAGGACATCGGCGAGGTTGCGTCCCTCGATGTATTCGAACACCAGATAGGGATCGCCCTCCGCCTCGCCGGCGTCGAAGATCGGAACTACGTTGGGGTGACGGAGCTTGCTGACGGTGCGGGCTTCGGCCAGCAGCGCTGCATTCTGCTCGGCTTCCGCCGTGGCGAAATGCATCGTCTTGATGGCGACGTCGGGCTGCAGTTGCGGATCCCATGCGAGGTAGACGACGCTCTGGGCACCGCGCCCGAGCTCGCGACGGATCTCGAAACGGCCTATTGTCTGGGGCATGCCGGGGATTGTACCTTCCCCGATAGCCTCGGGGAAATACCTCCGCGTGCTGCAGTGCAGCTCCCGCGGCCCGTCCCGCGGGCGATTCGGCGCGTCAGTGGTGCGAGACCGGCTGGTCCATCATCGCGCTGTAGGCGTCGATGAAGTCCTCGAGCTGCTCTTCGTCGCGCTCCTCGGACAGGAAGATGCCGAAGTCGTGGCGGAACCGCTGGGCCACTTCGCCGCGCATGATCCCCACCCGGCCATGACGCTTGTCGAGCATCTCGACAGCGTCTTCCGCCGGATAGTCGATGACGTACATGAAGTGATGGTTGAAGACGACTTGCATGGCCCGTTTCTCCTCTGCTGCTGCGTAAGTGGCGCCCGAAACGCGGAATTCAAGTGGTGGGCGTTGCCAACTGGCGGCAAACCTGCCTAACATACGCCGATGGAACCTTCCACCGACGATCCGGCCGTCCTCAAGGCCAAGCTCCAGGAATTGCGGAGCGAGCATCGCGATCTGGACGAAGCGATCGCGCGGCTGGATGCGGCGCCGGCCGAGGATGAACTGCTGATGCGGCGTCTCAAGAAGCGCAAGCTTTACCTGAAGGACCGCATCGCGGCCATCGAACGGGCGCTGGAACCCGACGAATACGCCTGACCGCGCCATGGCCTACAAGTTCGACACCCTGACCCTGCACGCCGGTCAGACGCCCGATGCGCAGTTCGGCGCCCGCGCTCAGCCTCTGTACCTAACGACCTCGTTCGTCTTCAAAGATTCCGATCACGCTGCGGCCTTGTTCAACATGGAGCGCGCGGGGCACGTCTATTCCCGCATCTCCAACCCCACCAACGCCGTGCTCGAGGAGCGCATCGCCGCGCTCGAAGGCGGCGTCGGCGGCATCGCGGTCGCCTCCGGCCAGGCCGCCCTGCACCTCGCCGTCACTACGCTGATGGGCGCCGGCGGCCATATCGTGGCGAGCCGTTCGCTCTACGGCGGCTCGCACAATCTGCTCGACTACACCCTGCCGCGCTTCGGTATCCAGA
>DAIDAU010000188.1 GCA_027310465.1 Rhodocyclaceae bacterium | reverse complement strand
GGGCTGGACGATGTCCGCCTCGACTATGTGACGGACCGCCTCGGCCAGTATTTCGGGGTCGGATTTTGAGCGCAGGCTTCACCGTGCGCGCAACGGCGCTGCCAGGCTGCCTCGAACTGCGCCCGCCCTGCATGGAGGATGAGCGCGGCCGATTCGTAAAGGTGTTCAACCGCGACAGCTATATCGAACTCGGCCTCGACACCGAGTTTCGCGAAGAGTACTACTCGTCGTCGCGCCAAGGGGTCATTCGCGGCCTGCACTTCCAGGTTCCTCCCGCGGAGCATACGAAACTGGTGTATTGCGTCGAAGGAACGGTGCAGGACGTCGTCGTCGATCTGCGCGCCGGTTCGCCGAGCTTCGGCAAGCACGCAGTCGTCGAACTGTCCGCGGACGCAGCGAACATGCTCTATATCCCTGCGGGGCTGGCTCACGGCTTCTGCGTGCTCAGCGAGCGGGCCACCATGGTCTACAAGGTGACCAGTCAATATTCCGCGGAAAACGACAAAGGCATACTCTGGAACTCCGTCGGTATCGACTGGGCTGTCGGCAATCCCATCCTTTCCACTCGAGACAGGTCCCATCCGCGGTTGGAGGATTTCGATACGCCGTTCCGTTTCTCGGCTGAGGGACGGACATGAAACTGCTGGTGACGGGCGCTTCCGGCTTCCTCGGGCGGCACTTGATCCCGGCCTTGCTGAGCGGCGGCCACGCAGTGGCCTGCCTGACCCGCAATCCGAGTGCGCTTCCTGCCACATGGTCGGCTTTGCCGACAGCCGCGGCCGACAAGGACGGCAAAAGTATTCGGCAGCTTTGCAGCGACTTCCAGCCGGACGTCGTCATTCACCTGGCCGCCCTGTACCTCAGCGAACACCGGTACGAGGACATCGGCTCGCTGATCGACGCCAACGTGACGCTCGGGGTCCAGCTGCTTGAAGCCATGCGCGAATCGGGCTGCCGCGCTATGGTCTGGACCGGAACATCCTGGCAGCACTATGACGATGCCGACTACCGGCCGGTCAATTTGTACGCCGCCACCAAACAGGCGTTCTCCACCCTCGCCGAATACTATCGCGACGCGGAGGGCTTTCGCCTGCTGGAACTGCATCTCTACGACAGTTACGGAGAAGACGATCTCCGGCCTCGCTTGCTCAACCAGCTCCAGACCAGTGCCCTGGGTGGCGCTCCGCTTGCGATGTCGCCCGGCGAGCAGCTGCTGCACCTCGTGCATGTCGACGACCTCGTCGCCGGCCTGACGACCGCTTGTCGCTTGGCGGCCGACATGGCGGCAGGTGAACGGCGGATTCACCGTCTGCCATCGGCGACAGCGGTTTCCCTGCGCGAATTGGTGGACCATTTCAACCAGGCCGATCCCGCACATCCGGCACGAGTCGATTGGGGCGCGCGTCCTTATCGCCGTCGCGAAGTCTTCCAGCCGTGGGAAGGTGCTACAGTGCTGCCGGGATGGCGGCCCGCCATCGACTTGCAGTCCGGCCTCGCCCGGTTTCGCGGAAGAGTTACTCCATCGAATCCGCCACTCGAACACCCATGAACGGACATGCCAATGGCAAACATGAATGACCTGAATGACCTGTTGCATCGGTTCGAGACCGGCACCCTGGAGACGGACAAAGGCAAGCTCGGCGACCTCGAAGGGCGCCAGTTGTTTCTCTACGGTGCAGGCAACGTCGGCAGACGCCTTTACCAAAATCTGGCGGCGAACGGCATCAAGATCGCCGGCTTTCTGGACCGAAACCCCGCAGTCAGCCTCGGCGACATTCCCGCCTCTGTTCGTCTCCCCAGCGACCCGGGCCTGGGCGGCATCCGCGAGTCGTGCACAGTCATCCTTTCGGGACTTTTCTCGCTCAAGGTCTGCAACGACATCAAGGCCAACCTCGCCCAACTGGGATTCCGCAACGTATATGCGCTGCACGAGGTCAACTTCAACCAGGTCAACAGCGGCGCCTTCCGCGAGTCTCTTTTCGACGACAGGTACGACAAGGTCGACATTCTGGGTGCGGACCGTAGCAAGCTCGAGCACGCATTCGCGCTGCTGGCAGGGGAAGCGGATCGAAGCCTCTTTCTCGACTACCTGAAAGCCCATCTCACGATGGACTTCACCCGCATGCCGCCGCCGCACGATATCGCTCTGCAGTACCTGGGGCACGACATCCCGGACGCGATAGATTTCTCGCGGTTCCTGGATTGCGGCGGCTACGACGGCGATACGTTCCGCCAACTCACGGCTCATGGCCGCAGGATTCATGCCCTGGCCGCCTTCGAGCCGCAGTCCGATCTCTATCGCAAGTACGCCGCCACCCTGAAGGCAAGTCCGACGCCTCCGGCGGAGGCGTTCCTGTTCCCATGCGGCGTCTACTCGGAAACCACGCAACTGCGCTTCGCCAGCAATGACAGCGCCCAGTCGGCGGCCCGCGTCAGCGCCGGCGGAGACAGCGTGATTCAATGCGTCAAGCTGGACGAGGCGCTGCAGGGATTCGCGCCGACCTTCATCAAGATGGACATCGAAGGCGCCGAGACGGCGGCCCTGAAAGGCGCGAGGGAGCTGATCGAAGCGCACGGGCCTGGACTCGCGATCTGCGTCTATCACGGCCTGTCGGATCTTTGGGAAGTTCCCCATCTCATCAGCGGCATGCGGTCGGGCTACCGATACTACCTGCGCAACTACAACTATCTGGGTCTGGAGACCGTGCTCTACGCCCTGCCGCCCACATCGAAGTAGGATCGCCCAAAGAGAGGCAATCGCCATGAAAGCCGAGATAAAAGCGAACGTCGACAACAAGAGGACGCCGCTGGCGGACGTCATACCGCTGGCGCATCCTTTCACCGTCTACATCGAGACGACGCGCTACTGCAATCTGAAATGCTTCTACTGCCTGATCTCCACGCAGGACGAGCAAGACGGCGCCATGCAGAAGCTGGGGCTCAAAGTCCGGCACATGGATCCGCAATGGTTCGGCAAGCTGGTGAGCGACCTGCAGGAGTTTCCCAAAGGCATCAAGCGGGTCGTCTTCTCCGGCCTGGGCGAGCCGCTCATGAATCCACGGCTGCCGGCCATGATCCGCCAGATCGCCGACGCCAAGATCGCCGATCGCGTCGAGGTAATCACCAACGGCCTGCTGATCACCAGGAAGAAGGCGGACGAACTGATCAACTCGGGCCTGACGAACGTCAACATCTCGATCCAGGGCACCGATTCCGAACAGTACGCCAAGACGTGCGGAAAGTCTGTGGACTACCCGAAGCTCATCGAGAACCTCACGTACCTTTACGAGAACCGCGGCGACATAAAGATCTACATCAAGGCCATCGACGCCACCCTCAAATCCAAGGAAGAGCATGCGAAATTCCTGGCCACGTTCGGGAATATCGCCGATCGCATCTACATCGAGCATCTGGTGGTGATGCAGCAGCAGATGGACGAACTGAAGATGATAGTGGATCCGACCAAGACCTTTTACAACGAGGAACTGGACCAGGACCGCAAGGTGTGCGGACAATCCTTTTACTTCCTCCAGATCGGATGCGATTTCGACATCCTTCCCTGCCCGGTGCCGGGCCTGCCATTGACCCTCTCGATGGGCAACATAAAGGAGCAGTCGCTGGTCGAGATATGGAACGGCCTAAGGCGTCGGCAGCACTTGATCACCATGCTGGAGTTGAAGAAGGACACCATTCCGGAATGCGCCGGCTGCACCTGCTTCAATGCCATCAACGACCCCCTCGAAAATCTCGACAAGGACGCGCCGCGCCTGCTGCAGCGCTTCCGCTGAGGATCTTCACGTGAGCTCGGAAATCAAGCCAATCTACGGTGCCCAGCGGACGAAGCTGTCTTCCGCCGTCCCGCTGCCAACGCCGTACAGCATCTACGTATTCCCCAGCACCTACTGCAACTTCAAGTGCGTGTACTGCGCGCACATGTTCTCGCCCGAGGAGATCAAGCAGAAGTACGGCCTCGAGCGCACCAACATGTCGCTCGACACCTTCCGGACGACGATCGCGCAGATCGCGGAATTCCCCCAGCGCGTCAGGCTGCTCTCGCTGACCGGGCAGGGCGAGCCGCTGATGAACAAGAATATCGCCGAGATGGTGAAAATCGCCAAGGAGGCCGGCGTCGCCGAGCGGATCGAGATCATCAGCAATGGTCGCCTGCTGTCTCCCAAGATGGCCGATGCCTTGATCGACGCGGGTCTCGACACCCTGCGCATTTCCTTGCAGGGACTGAGCAGCAGGAAATATCAGGATATCGCGGGCGTGAAGGTCGATTTCGAGGAGTTCTACGACAACGTCCGTTACTTCTATCAACGCAAGAAGACCACCGACTTGTTCGTGAAGGTCATGGACGTCGCGCTGGACGCCGGCGAGGAGCCGCTGTTCTACGAACGGTTCCGCGATTGCTCCGACCGCATGTACGTCGAAAGAATGCTGCCCGCCTATGCCGGCGTCGCGATCACCCAGGGCATGCAGGTCGATTACGACCGCTATGGGCGCAAGATCGCGCATCGCGGCGTTTGCCCGCTGGCCTTCTACATGCTTGGCGTCTTCCCCGAGGGCGACGTCGAGCCTTGCGACACGATCTACAAGCCTATCGTACTGGGTAACGTGCACTCCGAGCGGCTGATCGACATGTGGCAGGGCGAGAAGCTGCGCGGATTCTGGAGACAGCACTTGGAAGGCCGGCGCCGGGACAATCCCAAATGCGCGACGTGCAATGCGCCGGACGACGTGTCGCATCCGGAGGACATTCTCGACGACGACGCGGCGGAGTTGATTCGTCGCCTCGCATGAAGGAATTCGGGAGTTCATCGTGAAAGCGCGGGTAATCACCAATCAGACGCCGGTCGGACAGCGCTCCCAGCTAGCGGCAGCGCTACCGCTTGCGACCCCCTACATGGTGCAGGTG
>DAIDAU010000183.1 GCA_027310465.1 Rhodocyclaceae bacterium | reverse complement strand
GGCTGACCGAACGGCTGCTGCCGGCGCTGCGCGCGCTGCGCGCGACGCTGGGCGACAAGTCGGTGGCCTTCGCCGCCATCGTCAAGATCGGCCGCACGCACTTGCAGGATGCGACGCCGCTCTCCCTCGGGCAGGAGTTCTCCGGCTACTGCGCCCAGCTCGACATCGCCGAGAAGGCCATCATGGACGCGCTGCCGCCGCTGCGCCAGCTCGCCATCGGCGGCACGGCGGTGGGCACGGGGCTCAACGCGCAGCTCGGCTTCGGCGAGCGCGTCGCGGCGCTGCTGGCGCTCAGGCACGAGCTGTCGTTCGTCAGCGCCGACAACAAGTTCGCGGCGCTCGCCGGCCACGAGCCGCTGCTGTTCGCCCACGGCGCGCTGAAGACGCTCGCCGCGGCGCTGACGAAGATCGCCAACGACGTGCGCTGGCTGGCGTCCGGCCCGCGCTGCGGCATCGGCGAGCTCACGATCCCGGCCAACGAGCCGGGCAGTTCGATCATGCCGGGCAAGGTGAACCCGACGCAGTGCGAGGCGCTCGTCATGGCCTGCATGCAGGTGTTCGGCAACGACGTCGCGATCGGCATGGCCGGCGCCGGCGGCCACTTCGAGCTCAACGTCGCCAAGCCCGTGCTGATCCACGCCTTCCTGCAGAGCGTGCGGCTGCTGGCCGACGCCATGGCGAGCTTCGACGCGCACTGCGCGCGCGGCATTTCCGCCGACGAGCCGCGCATCGCCGAATTGCTCGAGCGCTCGCTGATGCTGGTGACCGCGCTGATGCCGCACATCGGCTACGATCGCGCGGCGGAGATCGCCGGGCGCGCGCACCGCGAGGGCCGCACGCTGAAGGAAGCGGCGGTGGCCTCGGGCTACGTGACGGCGGAGGATTTCGATCGCTGGGTGGTGCCGCTGGGCATGCTGCGGCCGGGCGGCGGGCGCTAGGGCGCGCAGCGGCTTGGTGTATATTCCGGCGGTACGCCAACGCCGCTTTCCGCCGCCATGCAAACAGAATTGGCCGATTTCATCCGCAACACGCCCGACGGCGCGGAAGCGGACGAAATCCTGCGCAAGTGCGTGCATTGCGGCTTCTGCACCGCGACCTGTCCCACCTACCAGTTGCTCGGCGACGAGCTCGACGGGCCGCGCGGGCGCATCTACCTGATCAAGCAACTGCTCGAGACCGGCGAGGCGAGCGCGAAGACGCAGTTGCACCTCGACCGCTGCCTGACCTGCGGCGCCTGCGAAACCACTTGTCCGTCCGGCGTGCGCTTCGTGCGGCTGCTCGACATCGGCCGCGAGGTCGTCGAGAGGAAGGTGCCGCGGCAGGGCCGCGGCGCGCTGGCGCGCTACGTGCTGAAGAACTTCGTCACCCAGGCGTCGTGGTTCGGCCCGGCGCTGCGCGCCGGCCGCCTGTTCAAGCCGCTGCTGCCCGGCGCGCTGCGCGCCAAGGTGACGCCGGCGCGCGGCGCGGGCGCGCGTCCGCCGGCGCGCCATCGCCGCCGCATGGTGGTGCTCGAGGGCTGCGTGCAGCCGGCGATGTCGCCCAACATCAACGCCGCCGCGGCGCGCGTGTTCGATCGCATCGGCATCTCGCTGGTAGCCGCGCCGCGCGCCGGCTGCTGCGGCGCGATGCGCTTCCACCTCGGCGACGCCGAGGGCGCACGCGAGGAGGCGCGCCGCAACATCGACGCCTGGTGGCCGCTGCTTGAAGGCGAGGGCGAAGCGCTGGTCATGACGGCCTCGGGCTGCGGCGTCCAGGTGCGCGAGTACGCCCACCTGCTGCAGCACGACGCGCGCTACGCCGCCAAGGCCGCGCGCGTCTCGCTGCTGACGCGCGACGTCGGCGAGGCGCTGGCGGCCGAGGCCGAGCGGCTGCTGCCGCTGCTCGAGGAGGCGCGGGCGCGCCACGGCGAGCGGCGCATCGCCTACCACGCGCCGTGCACGCTGCAGCACCGCCAGCGCATCCGCGGCGTGCCAGAGCGGCTGCTGGCGGCGGCCGGCTACGAGCTGACGCCCGTGGCCGACGCGCACCTGTGCTGCGGTTCGGCGGGCACCTATTCGTTGCTGCAGCCGCGCCTGGCAACGCGGCTGCGCGACAACAAGTTGGCCGCGCTTTGCGCCGGCGGGCCGCAAGGCATCGCCAGCGCGAATATCGGCTGCATCACCCACCTCCAGTCCGGCACCCAGATCCCCGTCCGGCACTGGATCGAACTGATCGACGAAAGGATCAATTGATGGCCCCCCACGCTCACATTCGTTCGCTGCCCCCCACAGGGGGGCGCATGCCCGCTTGGGGCGGCCCGTCGAGGGCATCGACATGACGATCGACGCCGACAAGGCCATGAAGGAACTCGTGGCCAAGGGCATCAAGATTCCGCCGCAGCCGAAGGTGCTGCTCGACTTGCGCGACGCGCTGGCGAAGGACGACTACAACGTGCGCAAGCTGGCGCGCATCATCGCGGCCGATCCCGGCATCACGGCGATGCTGTTCAAGGCGGCGCGCTCGCCGCTGTTCAGCCGCGGCAAGAAGCTCGAGGCGCTCGACCAGGTCATCCAGGTCGTCGGCGTCAAGCAGACCTTCAACCTGGTGCAGGCGATGGCGCTGTCGTGCGCGATCTCCGACGGCACGCGCAAGGCGTTCGAGCTGTTCTGGATACGCTCGCAGGAAGTCGCGCAGCTCGCGGCGCTGATCGCCGCGGACCGCGTCTCGGTGTGCAACGTCTTTCCCGACCAGGCCTACATGGCGGGCATCTTCCACGAATGCGGCGTGCCGGTGCTGATGCAGCGCTTCCCCGACTACTGCAAGTCGCTGAAGCTCGACGGCAGCAGCTGCTGCTGGCCGAATCTCGCCGAGGAGGACAAGCGCTACAACGTCGACCACACCAGCATCGGCTACCTCGTGGCGCGCCACTGGAACCTGCCGGACTTCGTCTGCGCGGCGATCCAGTACCACCACGAGATGCCGCGCGACGAGCTCGGCGCGACCTCCACGCTGGTGGCGATACTGCAGCTGGCGATCCACTACTACCACGCCATCGCGGACATCAACGATCCGCTGTGGCCGAAGATCCGCGGCTTCGTGCTCAACGAGCTCGGCATCCACGCCGACAGCGAGCAGGAATATTTCGAGGAAATCCACGAGCGCTTCCTCGAGCACCAGCAATGACGGCGACTTCCCGCGAAGCCGCGCCGGACAATTTTGCGACCGCCTGCTGCGGCCGCTGGGCCGCCGACCGCGCGCGCTTCGCGCTCTACTGCCGCGACCGGGCGGGCAGGGAATCGGCGTGGACCTTCTGGGACATCCAGCGCGAAGCCAACCGCTTCTCCAACGTGCTCGCCGCGCTCGGCGTGATGCGCGGCGAGCGCGTCGCGCTGCTGCTGCCGCCGCGCGGCGAGACCGCGGCGCTGCACGTCGCCTGCTACCAGATGGGGGCGGTGGCCGTGCCGCTGCCGCCGCGGCTCGACGCGCCGGCGGCGGCCCGCGCCTTCGCCGCGGCGCAGGCCGACGTCGCGGTGGTCGATGGCACCGGGCAGCAGGTGCTGGCGGCGCTGCGACAGGAGACGCAGCGGCCGCGGCACGCGATCGGCATCGACGCCGCGCGCGCCGATTGGCTGCGCGACTGGGCGGCGCTGCGCCCGCTGGTTTCGGCGCGCTACGCGCCGCTCGCCGGCGTCGCCGAGGCGCCGGCGCTGCTGCTCGGCGCCGCCGAGGGGACGCCGCGGGAAGTGACGCACGCGCAGCTGCTGCAGGCGGCGCAGCGCTTCCAGGCCGCGCATCCGGGCTACCCGCAGGCCGGGGACCTGTTCTGGTCGCCGGCCGACTGGTTCTCTGCGGTCGGGCTGCTCGACGGCCTGCTGCCGGCGTGGCAATGCGGCCAGCCGACGATCGCCTGCGACGGCGATTTCGACGCCGACGCGGCGTTCGGCGTGATTGCCGGCTATGATGTGCGCAACACGCTGCTCACGCCGCAGCAGCTGGAAGCGATGAGGACGCGCGTGCCGAAGCCGAACGAAAAATACGATTGCCGCCTGCGCACGCTCGCCACGGGCGGCGCCGCGACGCCGGAGCCGCTGGCGGCGTGGCTGAAGGCGGAACTGGGCATCGCCGGCGGCGCCGGATTGGCATAGGAGGGCAACGATGGACGACGCGCTGGCCGGGGAACGCAGGAGAGACATGGAGATCCGCGGACTTTTCGTCGAGGCCTACGACATCCTCGAGCCGTTCTTCGATCCGGCCAACAACTGGGCCGGCCACGGCCACGAGCATCTCGCCTATCGCGCGCTGCACGAGCGCTTTCCGCAGCTGTCGGGGGACCAGGTCTTCATCATCGTCGACGCCGCGCGGCGGGTGTTCGCCAGCGGCGGCAAGCCCGTGCCCTGAGGCGCGGGCGGCGACCGCCGTCAGGCCTTCAGGCGCGCCGACGGCGCCATCGGCCCGGCGAAATAGCTGAAGCTGTTGCGGCCGCCTTCCTTGGCGGCATACATGGCGTGGTCGGCGGCCTTCAGCAGCGCTTCGGCATTGTCGGCGTCGGCCGGATACAGCGCGATGCCGACGCTGGCCGAGACGTAGGCGACGTGCCCGCCGACGTCGAAGGGGCGCGCCAGGCCGGCGACGATGTCCTTGGCCACCTGCTCGACGCGGCCCATGTCGGTGACGCCGGGCAGCACCACGGCGAACTCGTCGCCGGAGAGCCGCGCGACGGTGTCGGCGTCGCGCACGCAGCCGGCGATGCGGCTGGCGGTCTCGGTCAGCAGCTTGTCGCCGGCGTCGTGGCCGTAGGCGTCGTTGACCTCCTTGAAGCGGTCGAGGTCGATGTAGAGCAGCGCCAGCAGGTGGCCGCCGCGCTGCATCTTCTTCACCTCCTGGTTGAGCCGGTCGTAGAACAGGTTGCGGTTCGGCAGGCCGGTCAGGGTGTCGTAGTTGGCCTGGCGCCAGACCAGCTCGGCGGTGCGCTTCTTCTCGGTGATGTCGGAGAACATCGCGATGTAGCGATGGATCCCGCCGCTGCCGTCGCGCAGGGTGTTGATGGTCAGCCATTCGGCGTATTCGTCGCCGTTCTTGCGCCGGTTCCATATCTCGCCCTGCCACTGGCCCGCGGCGCGCAGCGCCTGCCACATCGCCTCGTACTCGGCGCGCGCGGTGCGGCCCGCGGAGAGCAGCCGGGGATTGCGGCCGCGCACCTCCTCGAGCGCATAGCCGGTGAGGCGCGTGAAGGCGGGGTTGACCGCGATGATGCGGTTCTCGGCGTCGGTGACGAGAATGGCTTCGTCGCTCGCCTGGTAGACCGAGGACGCGAGCTGCAGCTCGGCGTCGCTGCGCTTCTTCTCGATCGCGACGGCGGCGAGGTTGGCGGCCTGCTGGATCAGGTCGACGTCGCCGGGCGCGGGCGCGCCGGAGCGCCGGCTCAGCATCATGAGCACGCCGATCGGCTTGCCGGCGGAATCGCGGATCGGCTGCGACCAGCACGCCGCGGCGTCGGTGCAGCCCGCGGCGGCGAGGCGGGCGGCGCAGGACGGATGCTTGCCGACGTCGTCGACGATCACGCGCTCGTTGCGCCAGGCCGCTACGCCGCAGACGCCGGCGTTCTCGCCGACCTCGGCGCCGTCGCAGAACTTTTCGAGGTCCTTCGGCAGCACGCCGGCCGCACCGCTGCGCAGGCGCTTGCCCTCGTCGTCGAGCAGCAGGATGGCGCACAGCGGCTTGCCGCGCGTCTGCTCGACGTAGCGC
>DAIDAU010000172.1 GCA_027310465.1 Rhodocyclaceae bacterium | reverse complement strand
TTCGAGCCTGAGCTACCTGGTATCTCTGCCGATCGACGCCTTGAAGATCGATCGGTCCTTCGTGTCCGACGCCACGGACCAGACCGGCATGGCGATCGTGCGCTTCCTGGTGGCCCTGGGGCAGGAGTTGGGCGTCGAGGTCGTCGCCGAGGGCGTCGAGAACCCGGCCCAAGCGCGCTACCTGTGCGACATCGGCTGCAACGTCGGCCAGGGGTACCTGTTCTCCCGGCCGCTGGCCGTTCCCGAAGTGCTGCCGTTTCTGCGCGAGATGGACAACTCCGTCGATAACTCGTTGTTCTGGATGGAGATGGGATCGCATGATTTTGGCGAGCCTCGTTTGGGGCTGAAAAGTTGATATGCAGATAATTAGGGTTATCCGCATATGGGTCTGCTTTCCCCGGTCGAGGGACTGACCAAGATGCGGTCGGACATCGAAAAAAAGCGCCCAGGCCTGCAGATCGGCTACCACCATTTCGCCTTCTTCCGTGGCCACCTCAACGGCCTCACCTTGGAGACGCTCGGCGATCGCTACCTGGAAACCGGGACGGATCTTCGGCAGGCCCGCCGAACCCTGGACTGGATCCGGTCGGAGCTCGTCGCCGCCGCGAAGCGCTATCAGCATCAGCGGATCTCGGGCGCCTCGATGGCGCGACTGCTGCGCATCGAACCCGAGCAGCTAAAGATCGAGGACGCCGGCGCCGCCCAGGGCGACACGCCGACCCTAGAAGACTTCCAGGCGCTGTGCGACCCGCAGGGCTTCTATTCCGAGCGTGAGCTCATCGAGGAGTTCGAGCGCCGGTACGCTGGACACATCAGCGGCACGGCATCGAAGCAAGCGGAGCGCAACGAGCGGCTGTTGCGCAAGCTGCTCGACACCGTGACGGCTCTGGAGGCATGGATTGCAGCGATGCCGCGGCCGAGCGATCCGATCTCGATCTGGATCGAACCCGTCATCGCCGATCGACTGCTGGCGGTCGACATCGTCACAATCGAGGATCTCGTCACGCTGATCAACCGCCGCGGGCACTTCTGGTATCGGAAGGTGCCTTCCTTCGGCGTGGTTCGCGCCAAGCGGATCATGAAGTGGCTGGAGATCAATCGCGTTGTACCCGTGGCGCAGTGGGCGCTGGTGCCGCCGCGCGAGCTCGGGGCGACATCGTCGGCGCACCTGGTGCCGGCTTTCGGCATCGTCCCGATCGAGCGCCTGCAGCTTCCCGCGGATCTCGACGGTTTGACCGGCACAAATCGCCCCGCCAAGGCGCAAATCCAGGCCGCCAACGATCGCGAAGCCATCGCGGCATGGGAAGACCTCAAGGGTGGGAACGAACACACCAGGCGCGCGTATCGCGCCCAGGCCGAGCGCTTCGTGCTTTGGCTCGTCAATGAGAAACGACGGCCGCTGTCGTCGGCCACGCCCGAAGACTGCGCCGAGTACGTCGCGTTCCTGACCGCACTGGACACGCCAGGGTGCGAATGGCCGTGGCGCCAGCCGCGCAGCGCCTGGATCGGCGAGAAGGGCGTCAAGCGCACGCATCCGGATTGGAAGCCATTTTCGGGGAGCATGAACGCCGGCAGCCGTCGGCATGCGGTGCTGATCCTCAAGGGGCTGTTCGCATTCCTCGTGAAGGTTCGCTACCTGGACTACGATCCCTGGACCGAGGTTCGCACGCCCAAGCGTTCCGGCCTGCGGCTCAAGGTCGACAACGTCCTCAACGAACGGCAGTGGACGGCTGTGGTCGACGAACTCGAGGAGATGCCCAGGGGCGAGCCCTACCTGCGGCTTCGGTTGCTCTTGTGGCTGGGCTACGGCACAGGCCTGCGACTGGATGAACTTCTCCGCCTGACCGTCAAAGAATTGGTGCGGCTTCCTGATGGCAGTTGGGAGCTCGACTTCATCGGCAAGGGCGACAAGCAGCGCCAGGTGCCGCTCGATGCGGCGATCTTCGGATTCCTATGCGACTACATGGAGGCGCGCGGCCACGGCCGCAACGCCGCCGAATGGACCAGCGCCCTGCCTCTCCTGACGTCCCTGCGGTCCCAAAGCGCGCAGAAGGTCCGCGATCTCCCGCTGTCGGCACGCACGCTGGACCAGATTCTCAAGACGCATTTCGACGCCGCGGCCGAACGGCTCGAAGATCTCTTCGACCAGGCAGGTCTGCGCGCAGCGTCGGCCCACTGGCTAAGGCACACGTTCTCGACGGAACTCATCTCGAAGGGCGCGTCGGTGCGCGTCGTGCAGGATCTTCTCGGACATGAGGATCCGGCCACCACCGCGATCTACACGCATGTCGGCCGCAAGGCGCGTGGCGCTGCGGTCGCGACACTTGCGATCGGGGCGCGGAGATGATGGCAGATCAATTCAGCGAAGGTACCGCGTCCTGCTCGGGCGCAGCAGCAACAGCTAATGACGGCGAGGGCGATAGATGTTGCGAGTTAGACGTGCGCGAAGACTTCCGGGTTGAGACCGCTTCGCACGCCTGTTGTGGTGGCGGCCAGCGTGCAGCGCCCAAAGAGCCAGCAGAGGGCGGCCAACGATGTGACGCAAAGAATAGCCAATCAAGCCGGCGATGGGCCGACCAATGGAAACGAACAAGAGCCACGGGCGATAAAGCGCTAGAAGAAGCCTCAGCATGATGACCTCTTACCACTTTTCGGGAATCTTGTCTCGGTAATTGCTGACGTCCACACCCGGTAATTCCAGCGACAAGCCGTATTCAGAATCCTATCGTCATGCGTGTTCAATAAAGCGGAGGAACTATGGCACAAATCACGATCACCATCCCGGGTGAATTGCATCCGGATACCGCCGACCTGGTCGCGAGGTTTGCGACGGCCCTGGCCGGCAAGCTGCGCAAGGCTGAACAGAAGTACGGTTACGACAACGGTTGGAAGGATGAGGACTGGCGCGACGAGTGCGCTGCAAAGCTGATCGACCATGTCGCCAAGGGAGATCCGCGCGACGTCGCCGCCTACTGCGCCTTCATGTGGCATCACAATTGGCGCACATCGCTACGCGCGATCGCCATCGCATGAGGGCGCTGCCATGCCGATGACCTTCCGCGATCGCGATGGAGTTTGCATCAGCTATGAAGTGCATGGTCGCACGGACGATCCGGCGGCGCCGTTTGTTGACGGGTTACCGACGCTGCGCGCGGCGATCGAGATTGCCAGGAAGTATCCTGTTGGGCCAGCCGGCGACACCGTTCATGTCGTCCGTCGGTACTCGAAGCTTCTGGCGCCGGAAAATCGATACCGGTATCAATCTGGCTACACGCATCTTTGGCGTGTCTTCCCAGACGGCCAGGCGCTCCTAGCGATTGCCTATGCACGCGACTGGCCGACCACACGCCAAGGCATTGATGAATTCCGCCAGGCCCTTCCAGTACCCAGAGCAGTAGCCCCCTGTCTCGCTGGTCAGCTATGGGATATCGCCCTCATTGCGGAGGGCATGGGCATGCAGATGGCTCACGACGAATTGCTTGCGCAGCTCATGCCGTGGCGGCGGCGTCGCCCCGCACAACTTCTTGCTCAACAAGGGAGGGATGAAATGGACGGGAATACGACGTGCCTGAAGCAATACACCAATAAAGGACGCCGCGCCGTCCTGAAGCGAATCCGCATTTGTGCTCGCTACGTTGCGAATCGTGACGACGATCGTTTCTTCTACTATTTTCTATCGCTTGTAGCGGGGGTTCTCGGCGGCGCCATCATCGCGCAGAAAGCCGACCTGCCTACCGCAGTCGGTTGGCTGTTGGTGGCCAGCGTAACGATCGTCGCTGTCTTGGTTGCGCGCCGGTTCATGCCCGAAGGCTCGCCAGCTGAACGGCTCTACCTTCTTCTTAGAAATTACGAACCGGTGAACACCGCAGCCTACGAACGGCTGCAGCAATGTGTCCTGGCGCGCGGTGTGAAACACGACATCGACTATAGGACCGTGATGGACTGGATTGCTGAGGAAGCGGCGGCCTTCGATCCACCACCCAGGTCCACCGCTGAACGCCTTCGACATGAATTCGCCACCAAAGGCATTGCAGGGAAGGAGTAGCAGCATGAGCGAGCATATGAGCAATCCAAAGAAGCCGGTCCTTCACTTCGGCTCCGAAATGGGTGGCACTGGCAAGTCGCTTCTGGCGACCCTGACCACCGGACACCCCGGTGGAACGGTCAGCATTGCCCAGGCGTCTGCCGTCGATGCCTATGCCCGATTGGGCGGTGGCAGGAACCGGGGCATGGCTGCGGTCGAAGACACGCACCGTGAGCTTCTAACAAAGGCTGGACGCGCCACGCCTTTTATCTTCGACGTAGGGGCGAGCATGGAACATTCCGTTGTCGTCGGCCCGTCCGGGGCTGGGATGAGCGTCGCCGACTACTTCGCGACCGAAACGGCAAAGGGGAGAACCAAGGGATAGACTATGGCGCTTGCAAACGGCATCGGTCCTTGAATGCCACCACAACAAAGGCACACCAAATGATTGACGACGCAACTTGGATACTGAAGCTCGACAGGCCAGACCTGGTGGAAGGCTGGTTCCGCGGTAGAGAAGGCCAACTTAACAGCATCCGCGATCGCGTGCGCACGCTGGCCTATGGCGGACTCGAAGGGGACACGACGCATCAAGAAATTTATGAACAAGACTCACGCTGCCTGAAACAAGCGATCTTCCTATACGCCCTTGCCACCAAGGCATTCGATGAGCGC
>DAIDAU010000011.1 GCA_027310465.1 Rhodocyclaceae bacterium | reverse complement strand
AAGCAGGGCGCTTCCCTCGCCCCATTCAGACGCTTGGGCCTCGCATTGCCGCGTGGCGAGTAGAGGAAATCCGCGATTTGGTTCAGCAGCTGGGGGTGAAATAGTGACCACGATGGCTCAAGCGGGGTGGACGTCGGTATTTCTGACGGTATACGGGAAAATCGAAAATCGGAATCCCTTGCCAGAAGCGCGTTTGGCGAGGGAATTCGATAGACCCCATCTCCACCAAGACACCAAAGCCAGAGTTCCCTCTGGCTTTTTTTCGCCCCGCGGAAGGCCAGTTTTCGGTTTGCAGACGCGGCGATCAACATGACCGGCGGCAATGCGTCGCTGGACTTGACCGCCATGCCGGCCGTGGTGTTTACCTATCCGAATCACTGCCGACGATAATATCGCGAGTCGGCGACTCGCCTGGCGTTTCCGGCGGAGAGGCTCCGGGCGACAACGGCGAAATTCGAAGTCTTGTCGCGGCAGCCTGGCCGATCTGATCGACCAAGCGGATGCGAATTCGGGAGGGCCCATGAACGACCATATGCACAGCCACGAGCACCACCAGGATGGAGGCCATGCCCACGGCGCCGAGACTGCAAAGGATCCGGTGTGCGGCATGGACGTGGCCCTGGGTGCCGGAAAGCCGAGCGCAGAGCACGCGGGCATCACCTACCATTTCTGCTCGCAGAAGTGCCGCGACAAGTTCCTGGCGGAACCGGCCCGTTATTCAGGCGGCAAGCCGGCCGCTCCGGCGGCGCCGAAGGGCACGAAATGGACCTGCCCGATGCATCCGGAGATCGTGCGCGACGAACCCGGCGACTGCCCCAAGTGCGGCATGGCGCTCGAACCCGCCGGCGCGCCGGCGGAAGAGGAAGGGCCCCACCCGGAACTGGTCGACTTCACTCGGCGGTTCTGGGTCGGGCTGGCCTTCACGCTGCCGTTGCTGGCGCTGACGATGCCGCCCTATCTGGGCTACACGGAACTTCGCGAGGCGCTGGGCGAGCGCACCGCAACCTGGGCGGAACTGGGGCTGTCCACGCCGGTGATCCTCTGGTCGGGCTGGCCATTCTTCGTCCGCGGGGCGAAGTCGTTTGCCAGCTGGAATCTCAACATGTTCAGCCTGATCTCGATGGGTGTCGGCGCCGCCTATCTGTTCAGCATCGTCGCGGTCGTGGCGCCGGAAATCTTCCCCGCCGGCTTCCGCAATCCCGACGGCACGGTGGGCGTCTATTTCGAGGCGGCGGCGGTCATCGTCACCCTGGTGCTGATCGGCCAGTTGATGGAACTGCGGGCGCGCGAGCGCACCGGCGCGGCGATCCGGGCCTTGCTCGATCTGGCGGCGAAGACCGCGCGGGTGATCCGGCCCGACGGCAGCGAGGAGGAGATTCCCCTCGAGGCCGTGCAGGTGGGCGACCGCCTGCGCGTGCGCCCCGGCGACAAGATTCCGGTGGACGGCGAAGTGGTGGAGGGCCGTTCCTCGGTGGACGAATCCATGATCACCGGCGAGCCCGTGCCGGTCGAGAAGACCGCCGGCGATCCTCTCACCGGCGCCACGATCAACGGCACCGGCAGCTTCATCATGGCGGCAAAGCGCGTCGGGGCCGACACCCTGCTGGCCCAGATCGTGGAGATGGTCGCCAGCGCCCAGCGCTCGCGCGCGCCCATCCAGAAGTTCGCCGACCAGGTGGCCGGCAAGTTCGTGCCGGCGGTGGTCGGCGTTGCGGTGGTCGCCTTCATCGCCTGGGCCATCTGGGGGCCGGCGCCCGCGCTCGCCTATGCGCTGGTGGCGGCGGTGGCCGTGCTCATCATCGCCTGCCCCTGCGCGCTGGGTCTGGCTACGCCAATGTCGATCATGACCGCCACCGGCCGCGGTGCCCAGGCCGGCGTGCTCATCAAGAATGCCGAGGCCCTGGAGCGCTTCGCCGAGGTCGACACGCTGCTGGTGGACAAGACCGGCACGCTCACCGTGGGCAAGCCGAAACTCGTCGCCGTGCTGCCCGCGGCCGGCCATGAGGAGGCCGAGGTGCTGCGCCTGGCGGCGAGCCTCGAGCGCGGCTCCGAGCATCCGCTCGCCGAGGCCATCGTCGCCGGCGCCGAGGCGCGCGGGTTGAAGCTCGCCAATGCCGCGGATTTCGAGGCGCTCACCGGCAAGGGCGTCAAGGGCACGGTCGACGGCCATGCCGTGGCCCTGGGCAACGTGAGGCTGCTCGCCGATCTCGGCCTGGAGGACGGGCAGTGGTCCGCGACCGCCGACGCCCGCCGCGACCAGGGCGAGACGGTCATGTTCGTGGTCCTCGAAGGCAAGGTCGCGGGTTTGGTCGGCGTCGCCGATCCGGTCAAGGAGACCACGCCGGCGGCGCTCGCGGCCCTGCACGAACTGGGCTTTCGCATCATCATGGCCACCGGCGACAACGAGCGCACCGCCCGGGCGGTGGCCGGGCGGCTGGGCATCGACGAGATCAGGGCCGAGGTGCTGCCGGCCGACAAGGCGCGCATCATCAAGGAACTCCAGGCCGAAGGCCGCAAGGTGGCCATGGCGGGCGACGGCGTGAACGACGCGCCGGCGCTGGCCCAGGCCGACGTGGGCATCGCCATGGGCACCGGGGCGGATGTCGCCATCGAGAGCGCCGGCTTCACGCTGGTCAAGGGCAACCTCGACGGCATCGTGCGCGCCCGCCGCCTGTCGCTGGTGACGATGCGCAACATCCGCCAGAACCTGTTCTTCGCATTGATCTACAACGCCGCCGGGGTGCCGATTGCGGCGGGCATCCTCTACCCGCTGCTCGGCATGCTGATCAGCCCGATCTTCGCTGCCTTCGCCATGAGCGCGTCGTCGATCTCGGTAGTGACCAATGCCCTGCGTCTGCGCCGGGTGCGCATCTGACGTGGTCTATGCTGAATTCTTCGCCGCCTTCGCCGCGTGGACGTGTTGATGCTGCCGGGCGGGAACCCACGATCGGGCAAATCTTCTCTCGTCCCGGAGGACGCATGAAGCCCATGACGCATCCGACTGCCACTGCCCGCGATCCGGTCTGCGGCACGGCCGTGGTCGCCGCCGAGTCGCGCCATTCGACGACCTATCGCGGAATGACCTTCCACTTCTGCTCGGCCCAATGCCTCGAGCGTTTCCGTCAGGAGCCGTCCCTCTACGCCACGCCGACGCAAGTCGTCGACCATCGGCCCCTCCCCAAGCACCGCCGGCTGCGCATCCTGTCGGCCGACGCCGCGACCGTCGAACGCACCTGCCGGCGGATCCGCGAGATGATGGGCGTCGCCGCCGTGGAGGCGAGCGGCGAGGTAATGCTGGTGGAATACGACCTGCGGCAGGTGACGCTCGGCCAGGTGGAGGCCGTTGCTTTCGGCGAAGGCGTGAGGTTCCTGGGCGGGTTGCACGGACTCCGGAGAGCCTGGTGGAAATTCACCGAGAGCAACGAGTTGGGCAACGCGGCGCACCCGGCGTCCGGCGCCTGCTGCAGCCGCCCGCCGCCGAGGGTCCGCTGACCACGGAGGCCGCAGGGTTCGTGATTCATGACGGATGCTGGTTCCGTCATCTCCGTCAAAGCAGCAAGAGCAGCCTTCGCTTCAAGCGGCAGGGCCTTCTGCGGAACCCGCGGTTGGCAGCCAAAGACGGAACCTCGTGCCGCGGCCGGGCGCGGTATCGACGTCGAAGTGCCCGCCGTGCTTGGCTACGATGCCGTAAGACACCGACAAGCCGAGGCCCGTGCCCTTGCCGACCGGCTTGGTGGTGAAGAACGGCTCGAAGATGCGCCGTTTCACGTCGGCGGTCATGCCGTGGCCGTTGTCCTCGACCTCCAGCCAGACCAGTTCGCCGTCGACGCCGGACCGTATCGTGATCCTTCCCTTGCTCTCGATGGCATGGGCGGCATTGACCAGCAGGTTCATCAGCACCTGGTTGATCTGCTGCGCGTTGCACATGACCGCCGGCAGTTCGCCGAGTTGGTCCTCCACCTCTGCCTTGTACTTGATCTCGTTGCGCACGACGTTGAGCGTGCTGCGAAAGCACGCGTTGAGATCGGCATATTGCCATTCGCCGGAATCGACGCGGGAGAAGTCCTTCAGATCCTGCACGATCTGGCGGACGCGCGCCAATCCGTCGACGCATTCGCGCAGGAGATCGACGATGTCGGTGCGCAGGAACTCGATGTCCGTGCGCTGCTGCGCATCGCGGACCCGCTGCCGCACTTCGTCGGGTACCTCGGAGCGTCCCAATGCGGCTTCATAGGCCGCCACAAGACCGAGAAGACCTTCGATGTACTTGCCCAGCGTCGTGACGTTGGAGTTCACGAAACCGATGGGATTGTTGATCTCGTGGGCGACGCCCGCCGCCAGTTGCCCGATCGACGCCAGCTTCTCGGACTGGAGCAGTTGGTTCTGTGCCGCTTCCAGCTTGTCGTTGGTTTCCTTCAGTTCCACGAGGTTGCGGCGCAGCGCTTCGTCCGCCTCCTTGGCGGCCTGCCTGTCCTCGATGATCCAGATCGTGCCGCGCGTCGGATTCTGCGGATCGGGAACGTAGCCGATCAGGTTCACCCAGAATGGCGAGCCGTCCTTGCGCCGCAGATAGAGTTCGTGCTGGAACGGCTTGCCTTGGGACAGGGCCGGACCGGCAATCCTGCCTAGCTCGGCATAGGCCTCGTCGCTCGGATAGAGATTGCGGCCGGGCATGCCGAGCGCCTCGCCGCCGCGGTAGCCGAACATCTCGGCGAACTTGGGGTTGTGGCGCATCACCTTGCGGTCGGCCGTATGGAGAATGGCGACCGAAGCGTTGTTCATCATGGCCTCGAACTCGCGCAGCGCCAGCTTGAGCTCGTCCTGCATCGCCTTCGCTGCGCTGATGTCTTCGAGGATCCACACCGTGCCTTCCAGGTTGTACACCGGATCGACGGCCTTGGCCCAGACGTGGCACCAAACGAGGGCGCCGTCCTTGCGCTTGAATTGCCATTCGCTCTCAAACGGCATGCCGGTACCGAGCAGAGGCGTTGCCTCGATGCCGATGCGGTCGTAGCTTTCGGCGTCCGCGAAGATCACGCTCGCCGGTTGGCCGATGAGGTCTTCGACGGCGTAACCGAGGATTTCCGCGGCGCGTGCGTTGCAACTGCGGAAGCGGCGCTCGCGGGTGTACAGGATGCCGATCCAGGCGTTGTCGAAGACCGCCTGCGCCTCGAGCAGTGCGGTCCGCAATTCTTGAATGGTGAGCATATTTTCCACGGGCACCTCCGCGCGCCTGACGCCGCCGGGTCCGCCTCGCAGCCGGACGGCTGTCGCATCTCGGAATCGCCGGTCGATTATAGGGCGAAAGCGGGAAGCGACCTTGCGGCCCTGGTTCAGTCCGCCCTCAAGGGGCCGCAGGCGGTCATCGAACGGGAAGAAATCATCCGCCTGTCCGCCTCACCCGGTTGCAGCGAAAGGTTGAATTCCGCGGCGGCTCTCGGTCTAAAAGATCGATGACGCCGCTCCATTCAAGCAAGCGCCGGCTGCAACGGCGCAGAAACCGAGTGCCCCCGTGGATGCCGCCGACACGCACGGAGGCTGCCGACGACGAGTCGGTCCAGAAGCGGGCCGAACTCTACGAGTGGCCGGCGATACTCGATCATTCGAAGATACCGGCGTTCGTGCATGACCGCGATCGGCGCATCCTCCGCTGCAACAACGCGGCTTACGCGGCGAACGCCCGCGAAAAGGCCATCCTCAAGGAGATCCTCGACTGTGCGCCAAGCGCCTTCTACCTCGTCGACGAGAGCACCCGGCTGGTTCGCTGGAACCGCTACGTGCGCGAGCGCATGGGCCTTTCGGACGAGCAGCTGCGCACGTCCTCGGTGTTGTCGCTGATCCATCCGCACGATCGCAGCTTGGCGTCGGCCAAGCTGCTGACGGCTTTTGCGACGGGGAGCGCGCAGATGGAGGTGCGCATCGGCGCGGACGACGACGGCCCGCGGTATTTTCTGAGCACCGCCCGCCGCATCGTCATCGACGACGTGCCCCATGTCGCGGGATTCTGCATCGAGACCACCGCCAGGAAGCGCGCGGAAAAGGAGCTTGAAGATCAGAAGGCGTTCCACGACGCCGTCGTCGAGAACATCCCCGGCCTCTTTTACGTCCTGGACGGCGAGGGCAACTGCCTGCGCTGGAACTGCAACGTCAACAAGCTCACCGGCCTCGGCGACCAGCATCTGTTCAAGCGCAGCGCGCTGCTGGCCGTGATGGAGGATGATCGCGTCGAAGCCGCCGCGAAGCTGAAGGAAGCGTTCGAGCAGGGCTATTCGAGAGCGGTCTTGCGGGTGATCTCTAAAGACCGCGGAATCAGGTCGATCCTGATGACGGCGCGGCGTTTCGAGATCAAGGGGACGCCTTACGTGGCCGGCGTCGGGATCGATACGACCGACCAGGCCGAGGCGATGTACGCGCTCGAGCGCGCCGCCTGCACCGACGACCTGACGCAGATCGCCAACCGCGGACACTTCCTCAGGCACGCCGTCGACGAATTCGCCCGCTGCCGCCGTTACGGGCACGCCCTGTCGACCTGGGTTCTCGACCTCGACCTGTTCAAGTCGGTCAACGACTCGCACGGCCATCAGGCCGGCGATTCCGTGCTCAAGGCCTTCGTCGAGACGGCGCAAGGGGCGCTGCGCGACTGGGACTTCATCGGGCGCATGGGCGGCGAGGAATTCGCCGTGCTGCTGCCGGAGACCGACGGCCAGCAAGCCCTCCTGGTCGCCGAGCGGCTGCGGCAGACCGTTGCCGGCATGCCGGTTCAGCTCGGCGCGGGCACTTCCGTCGCGATCACCGTGTCGATAGGCGTCGCCACCATCCGGGACGTCGATCAGGACATCCATGCGCTGCTGTCCCGAGCGGACGCCGCGCTCTACGAAGCGAAGAGAACCGGCCGGGACAAGGTCTGCGTCGCTTGATCCGAGCTAGGCCTTCCGCAGATAGAACTCGTGCGCCCCTCTGGCGATCTGCTGCGCATAGAGCAGCTGGATCGAAGTCTCCTGGCTCCAGAGAGGAACGTCGTCGATTGCGGCGGTGCAATCCGTCACCAGCTGCAGCACCTCGCCGCTCTTCATGTCCTTCAGCAGTTTCCTTGCCTTGAGCACCGGGCCGGGGCAGGCGATGCCGCGCGCATCGAGCGTGGCGTGCGGCACGGGCCTGGCGTCGCCGCCGCCGCCCTTGCGCAGCAGATAGGTCACCGAGCCGCCGCCGTTCGCGGTCGCGGACACGAAGGTGTTGCCCGAATGCTTGCTCCATGTGAGCAGGTCGTCGTGGGCGCCGGAGCAGTCCGAGATCACGGCGAGGGTCTGTCCGATCTCGAGGTCGTCGAGCATCTTCTTTGCGCCGAGCAGCGGCGCCGGGCAGGTCATGCCCGAGTAGTCGATGGTTACGGTGGCTTTGCGTGCCATGGTGTTCTCCTCGCGAATGGGGTGTGCCCGCGGCAGGCCGGGCCGAAAACGAGCTTCATCGTAGCCAGTCGCTATAGTTCTGCGAAATACTTTGTTGCTACATCCATAGAAGTTCCGGGACTAAAGAAACCCGATGCCCGCCGCCGTTTTCCGCAGTGCGCAATCGATTGGCCTTGCGCTATGGAAATTCACATCCTATGGTCGAGTTGTCAGCGTTCACACCTCACAACTGATGTCTCAAACATGATCACCGCGGCACAGCTCAGGGCTGCCCGGGCGCTGCTGGACATGGACCAGCGCGCCCTGGCGGAAGCGTCCGGACTGTCGGTGCCGACCATCCAGCGGATGGAAGCCAGTGCGGGCGTAATCCGCGGCCAGGTGGAATCGCTGATGAAGCTGATCGGCGCCCTCGAGAAGTCGGGCGTCGAGTTGATCAACGAGGGGATGGCGAGCGCGGGCGGCGGCCGTGGGGTGCGGCTGAAAGCCCACTGAGGCTTGCCCTTGGAGCGGTCCCGGAAAGCCGGGACCGCTCCAGGCTTTCGGGGGAGGAAAACCGCTCCGCACGGCGGGGCGACGAGACGATGGCTCTGACGGTCCTACTGTCGTGCATCGGCGTCCTGCTTGCGACCGGCATCGTCGCCGTCGCGGGCGCCGGCTGGAAGGGCCTGGCGTCGAACCTCGTCTATGCGGCGGCGCTGGCCGCCGGCGCCGTCATGCTGAGCGTCGGCCTGTCCGCGCTGGCAGCCGCGCCAAGCGGCGCGGAAACCCTGGACCTGCCGGTCGGCCTGCCGTGGCTCGGCGCGCACTTCCGGCTCGACGCGCTGTCCGCCTTCTTCCTCGTCGTCGTCAACCTCGGCGGCTTCACCGCCAGCCTCTACGGCCTCGGCTACGGCAATCGCGAAGAGTCGCCCGGACGCGTGCTGCCGTTCTTTCCGGCGTTCCTCGCCGGCATGAACCTGGTGGTGCTGGCCGACGACGCCTTCACCTTCCTGCTGAGCTGGGAGTTCATGTCGCTGGCGTCGTGGGCGCTGGTGATGGCGCACCACCGCGTCCACGACAACGCGCGCGCCGGCTACATCTACCTGCTGATGGCGAGCTTCGGCACGCTCGCGCTGCTGCTGGCCTTCGGCCTGCTCGCCGGCCCCGCGGGCGGCTACGCCTTCTCGGCGATCCGCGCGGCGCCGCCCTCGGCCGGGTTGGCCGCCGCGGTGCTGGCGCTGGCGCTGCTCGGCGCCGGATCGAAGGCGGGGCTCGTGCCGCTGCACGTCTGGCTGCCGCTCGCGCATCCGGCGGCGCCGAGCCACGTCTCGGCGCTGATGAGCGGCGTCATGACCAAGGTCGCGGTCTACGGCTTCGTGCGCCTGGTGTTCGACCTCGCCGGCCCGCCGGACTGGTGGTGGGGCGCGCTGGTGCTGCTGCTGGGAGGCGCCAGCGCCGTGCTGGGCGTGCTCTACGCGCTGATGCAGCACGACCTCAAGCGCCTGCTCGCCTATCACACGGTCGAGAACATCGGCATCATCTTCATCGGCCTCGGCCTGGCGCTGGCGTTCCGCGCCAACGGCATGGGATTGGCGGCCGCACTCGCATTGACCGCCGCGCTGCTGCACGTCTTCAACCATTCGCTGTTCAAGAGCCTGCTGTTCCTCGGCGCCGGCGCCGTGCTCGGCGCCACCGGCGAGCGCGACATGGAGCGCCTCGGCGGACTGATCCGCCGCATGCCGCTCACGGCGATCGCCTTCCTCGCCGGTTCCGCCGCCATCTCCGCGTTGCCGCCGTTCAACGGCTTTGTCTCGGAATGGCTGACCTTCCAGGCGATCCTCGTCAGCCCGAAGCTGCCGCAATGGCTGCTGAAGTTCCTCGTGCCCGCCGTCGGTGCCACGCTGGCGCTGTCCGCGGCGCTGGCGGCGGGATGCTTCGTCAAGGCCTTCGGCGCCACCTTCCTCGGCCGGCCGCGCGGTGCCGCCGCGCAGCAGGCGCACGAAACCGATCGCGCGTCGCTCGCCGCGATGTTCGTGCTGGTCGCGCTGTGCCTGCTCGCGGGCCTCGTGCCCGGCGTCTTCATCGATGCGCTGGCGCCGGTGGGGCAGCAGCTGCTCGGCGCGCGGCTCGCGCCGCAGGGGCAGTTCGCCTGGTTCACCATCGTGCCGATCGAGGACAGCCGCAGCTCCTACAATGGCCTGCTGCTGATCGTCTTCATCGCGCTCGGCGCCTGGCTTGCCGCCGCCGTCATCCACCGCTGGGCGTCGCATGCCCTGCGGCGAGCGCCGGCCTGGGATTGCGGCTTCCCGGACGCGAGCCCCGCCACGCAGTACACGGCCGGCAGCTTCGCGCAGCCGATCCGCCGCGTCTTCGGCAGCCTGGTGTTCCGCGCCTACGAGCGCGTCTCCATGCCGGCACCCGGGCGCACCGAGCCGGCGCGCTTCCATCTGCGCCTGCGCGATCTCGTCTGGGACACGTTCTATGCGCCGGTCCAGGGCATCGTCGACTTCGGCGCCGACCACCTCAACAAGGTCCAGACCTGGACCATCCGCGCCTACCTGAGCTTGGTGTTCGGCACGGTGGTCGCGCTCCTGATGGTGCTCGCGATATGGCACTGATGGCCGACCTGCTGCTGCAGTTCGCGCAGATGGCGCTGGTGCTGCTGCTCGCGCCGCTGTTGACCGGCTTCGTGCGCACGCTGAAGGCGCAGATGCTGCGCCGGCAGGGCCCGCCGCTGCTGCAGCCCTATCGCGACCTGCTCAAGCTGATCCGCAAGGAAGTGGTAATGGCCGAGAACGCCTCCTGGCTCTACCGCGTCGTGCCCTACGTCGTGTTCGCGACCACCTTCGTCGCCGCCTCGCTGGTGCCGACCTTCGCCACGCGCCTGGTGTTCAGCCATATCGCCGACCTGATCGTCATCGTCGCGCTGCTCGGCACGGCGCGCTTCGCCCTGGCGCTGGCCGGTCTCGACATCGGCACGAGCTTCGGCGGCATCGGCTCGAGCCGCGAGATGATGATCGCCTCGCTGGCCGAGCCGGCGATGCTGATGATCGTGTTCACGCTGTCGCTGCTGGCCGGCTCGACGCAGCTGTCGTCGGTGGCCGTGTTCCTGGAAGGGCCGGACGTCGGCCTGCGCGTCTCGCTCGCCATGGCGCTGGTGGCGATGGTGATGGTGGCCATCGCCGAGAACGCGCGCATCCCGATCGACAACCCGGCCACGCACCTCGAGCTCACCATGGTGCACGAGGCGATGATCCTCGAGTACTCGGGCCGCCACCTCGCCGTGATCGAACTCGCGGCGTCGCTCAAGCTGCTGCTCTACATGTCGCTGATCGCCTGCATGTTCGTGCCGTGGGGCATGGCGATGCGGACGCACGATGCGGTCGCGCTGGCGCTCGGCGCCGGCAGCTACGTCCTCAAGCTGGCGATGGGCGGCTTCCTGCTGGCCCTGTTCGAGACCGGCACGGCGAAGATGCGCGTGTTCCGCATACCCGACTTCCTCGGCGCGGCGCTGATGCTGGGCCTGCTGGCGGCGCTGCTGCTGTTCGTCTCGCGGGGTCCCGCTTGAGCCACCTGTCGCTCGACGTCGCCCACCTGTTCGCCGGCAGCCTGGTGCTGGTGAGCTTCATGCTGCTGTACCAGGACCGCATGTTCGGCCTGCTCAACATCTTCGCGCTGCACGCCTTCGTCGTCTCGCTGTCGGTCGCCTGGCAGGCCTACATCCAGTTCGCGCCGCACCTCTACATCACCGCGGCGATCGCGCTGATGGTCAAGGCCATCATCATCCCGGTGGCGCTGCACAACATCATCGTGCGGCTCGGCATCCATCGCACCATCGACACGGTGGGCAGCATCGGCACGACGATGCTGGCCGGCATCATGCTGGTCGCATTGTCGATCATGGTGATGCTGCCGATCACCGCCGAGGCCGGCACGCTGACGCGCGAGGATCTCGCCTTCTCGCTGTCGGTGATCCTGCTCGGCCTCCTGATGATGATCTCGCGGCGCAACGCGGTGAGCCAGGTGATCGGCTTCATGTCGATCGAGAACGGCCTGATCCTCGCGGCCACGGCCGCCAAGGGCATGCCGCTGGTGGTCGAGATCAGCGTGGCGTTCTCGATCCTGGTGGCGCTGATCGTCATCGGCATCTTCCTGTTCCGCATCCGCGAGCGCTTCGACACCATGGACGTGCACGCGCTGCAGCGCTTCCGCGGCGGCCATCCATGAATGCCTTCGAAGACCCGCTGGTCTACGCGATCCTGCTGGTGCCGATGGCCAGCGCGGCGCTGCTGGCGCTGCTGCCCGACGACCGCGCCACCGGCCGGCTCAACGCGCTGGCGTCCTTCGTCACCTTCCTCGCCGCGAGCTCGCTGTTCTTCGTGCGCCCGGAGCCCGGCTCCTTCCTGATCGTCGACGACGTCAATGTCGTGTTCATCGTCCTGAACACCTTCGTTGCCTTCACCACCAGCGTCTTCTCGGCCAGCTACATCGCGCACGAGCTCGAGACCGGGCGCCTCACGCCGGCCTACCTGCGCTTCTACCACGCGATGTACCAGACGTTGATGTTCGCCATGAACCTCGCGCTGCTGGCGAACAACATGGGCCTGATGTGGGTGGCGATCGAGCTGGCGACGCTGACCACCGTGCTGATGGTCGGCCTCTACCGCACGCCCGCCGCGCTCGAGGCGGCGTGGAAGTACTTCATCCTCGGCAGCGTCGGCATCGCGCTGGCGCTGTTCGGCACCATCCTCGTCTATCTGTCCGCGCGCGCCGTCGTCGGCGAGGGCCTCGACGCCATGGCCTGGAACGTCCTGGTGAAGAACGCGCCGGCCTTCGACCCGCACCTGCTGAGCCTCGCCTTCGTCTTCCTGCTGCTCGGCTACGGCACCAAGGTCGGCCTGGTGCCGCTGCACGCCTGGCTGCCCGATGCGCACGCCGAAGGCCCGACGCCGATCTCCGCGGTGCTCTCCGGCCTGCTGCTCAACGTCGCGCTGTTCGCCGTGCTGCGCTTCAAGATGGTGATGTCGGCCAATGCCGCGACGCTGGCGCCCGGCCCGCTGATGGTCGGCATGGGCCTGGCTTCGGTGCTGTTCGCCGCCTTCATGCTGCATCGCCAGTACGACATCAAGCGCATGTTCGCCTATTCGTCGATCGAGCATATGGGCATCATCACCTTCGCCTTCGGCATGGGCGGGCCGCTGGCGAACTTCGCCGGGCTGCTGCACATGACCTATCACAGCCTCACCAAGTCGGCGATCTTCTTCTCCGTCGGCCACATCGCGCAGATCAAGGGCACGCAGCGCATGGCGTCGATCCGCGGCCTCACGGTTTCGCACCCCGTGCTCGGCTGGGGCCTGGTGCTCGGCGTGATGTCCATCGTCGGCCTGCCGCCGATGGGCATCTTCATGAGCGAGTTCCTGGTCATCACCTCGAGCTTCGCGCGCCAGCCGGCGCTGGCCGTGGCGCTGGGCGTCGGGCTGCTGATCGCGCTGGGGGCGCTGCTGCTGCGCCTCAACGGGCTGGCCTTCGGCGACCCCGAGGGCGGCGACGCGCCGTCGCACGCCTCCTACGTGCCGATGTACGCGCACCTCGGGCTGGTGCTGGCGGCGGGCGTGTTCCTGCCGCCGGCGATGGTCGCCTGGTTCCGCTACGTCGCGGGGCTGCTCGGATGAGGGCCCTGCGCGACTTCATCGCGGACGGCCAGGCGCTGAGCCGGCATCGCCCGTGGCCGCGCGCCGTCGTCGGACGCGACGTCTGGGAGCGCGCGATCGTGCTGCTGCAGGAGGAGCGCGCCACGCTGCTGGCGCTGTGGGGCGAGCGCGACGCGGTGCACCTGGCGCTCGCCGACGACACGCCGCCGCTGATCCTCAGCTTCGCCTGCGAAGGCGGCCGCTATCCGTCGGTGGGCCAGCGCCATGCGCCGGCCATCCGGCTCGAGCGGGCGCTGCACGACCTGACGGGCATCGTGCCCGAGGGCCTCGCCGACATGCGTCCCTGGCTCGACCACGGCCGCTGGCCGGTCCGCCATCCGCTGGGCGAAAGGCAGCGCGGGCGGGCGCTGCCGCCCTATGCCTTCCTGGCGAACGAAGGCGAGAGCCTGCACCAGATCCCCGTCGGTCCGGTGCACGCCGGCATCATCGAGCCCGGCCATTTCCGCTTCACCGCCAGCGGCGAGACCGTGGTGCGGCTGGAGCAGCGGCTCGGCTACACGCACAAGGGCGTCGAGGCGCTGATGGCGGGGCGCTCGCTCGGCGGCGCCGCGCGCCTCGCCGGCCGCGTCTCGGGCGACAGCACGGTCTCCTACGCCTACGCCTTCGCGCGCGCCGTCGAGGCGGCGCTCGACATCGAGGTGCCGCCGCGCGCCGTGTGGCTGCGCGCGCTGATGGCCGAGCTCGAGCGGCTCGCCAATCATTTCGGCGACATCGGCGCGATCTGCAACGACGCCGCCTTCGCCCTGCTGCATGCGCAGTGCGGGCTGCTGCGCGAGCACGTGCTGCGCGCCGCGGATGCCTGCTTCGGCCATCGCCTGATGATGGACCGCGTCGTGCCGGGCGGAGTCGCCGCCGACCTGGCGCCCGAGGGAGGGCAGGCGATCGGCGGGCTCCTTACGCATGTGCGCCGCCATTTTCCCGAGCTCATCGAGCTCTACGACAACACCGCCTCGCTGCAGGACCGCACCGCCGGCACCGGCGTCCTGTGCGCCGAACTGGCGCGCCGCTTCGGCGCCGGCGGCTACGTCGGGCGCGCCTCGGGCCGCGGCGTCGATGCGCGGCGCCGGCCCGGCTATCCGCCCTACGACCGGCTGGCGTTCGACGTTCCGGTGCGCAACGAGGGCGACGTCGATGCGCGCGTCTGGATCCGTATCCGCGAAGTCGAGCAGAGCGTCGCGCTGGTCGAGCAGTTGCTGCACGGCTTGCCGGCGGGGCCGATACGCGGCGCTGCGCCCGCCGCGGCCGGCGAGGTGCGCGAAGGCGCGGCGCTGGTCGAGGGCTTTCGCGGCGACGTCTTCGCCTGGGTGCGCGTCGCCGCCGACGGACGCGTGGAGCGCTGCCACCTGCGCGATCCCTCGTGGTTCCAGTGGCCGCTGCTCGAGGCCGCGATCGAGGGCAACATCGTCGCCGACTTCCCGCTGTGCAACAAGTCGTTCAACTGCTCGTACTCGGGCCACGATCTCTAGGACAACGCCATGCGCCGCCTGCTGTTCAAGAACCTGCTGCGCAAGCCGCTTACCGAACCGGCGCCGCAGGCCGACGCGGGCGCGCGGGCGCAGCTCGCCGGCGCGGCCGATCTCGCGCAGCGCCCGCCGCTCGGCCGCACCATCGCGATCCGCGAGATCGACGCCGGCTCGTGCAACGGCTGCGAGCTCGAAATCCATGCGCTCGGCAACGTTCTCTATGACCTCGAGCGCTTCGGCATCCGCTTCGTCGCTTCGCCGCGGCATGCCGACGTGCTGCTGGTCACCGGCCCGGTGAGCGCCAACATGCGCGAGGGGCTGGCGCGCACCTACGACGCCACGCCGCATCCGAAGTGGGTGGTCGCCGTGGGCGAGTGCGCGCGCAACGGCGGCGCCTTCGCCGGCGGCTACGCCTGCCTCGGCGGCGTCGCCGCGGTGCTGCCGGTGGATTTGCACATCGACGGCTGCCCGCCTTCGCCGACGGCGCTGCTCGAGGGGCTGCTGGCCTTGCTCGAGCGGGTCGAGAACGGCGCGGCGACGGCCGCGGCGCAGGAACTGGCGCCGAACGGCTGAAGGGCAGCGTCGCGTTCGCGACGCGAAGGAATTTGTGCCCTACAGTAAGGGTCTGGACATCGCGAGGGCTTTCGGAAATGGCGGGTGAACCTGTTTCGCGAGTTGCGGATCATGCCGAAGAACATGACTACTGCCATGCATGCGGCGGTCCGCTGCACGGCCTGTCTCTTTCGCATGACGGCAAGCTCTATTGCTGCGAGGGCTGCCTGCTCATGCAGCAGCGCTTCCGTGCCGTCGAGGACGAGCGCGACAATGCCTACCTGGCCATGGCGGAAGCGCTGGCTGCCGCTCTCGACGCGCGCGAGCACGAGACGGGATTGCATTCCAAACGGGTGGCATGCCATACGCTGGTCCTGGCGCGGCACTTTACCGACGAACCGGGAAGGCTGCAGCAGATCTACTGGGGCGCGCTGCTGCACGACCTCGGCAAGGTCGGCATCCCCGACGCGATCCTCCTGAAGCCCGGCTCATTGACCGAAGACGAATGGAGGGTGATGCGCGTCCATCCGGCAATCGGCCACCGCATCCTTTCCGCGACCCCGTTCCTGACTGAAGCGGCGGACATCGTGCTTGCCCACGAGGAACGCTTCGACGGCGGCGGCTATCCGCGCGGCCTGGCGGGCGGAGCCATTCCGCTCGGCGCCCGCCTGTTCTCGGTCATCGACGCATTGGACGCGATGGTATCCGATCGGCCCTATAGGAAGGGCATGCCGTTCGATGCGGCCAAGGCGGAAATCCTGCGCGTGGCGGGCGCCCAATTCGATCCCGCCGTCGTGGATGCCTTCCTGCTCGAAGAGCAGACGCTGCGGGAAATGGTCGATCAGATGTGCATGCTCGCGGGCCAGCCGGGCACCGGCTCGAGAGTCGATAACAGGCCGGTGCCGAGGACGGGCATGGATCGTGGGGAGGGAGACACATGACGGGCGACCAGCTTCTCCGGCTCGTCGTCACGCCCATCGGCATCGCCGCCTTGTGGTGGAGCTTCAGGCGCATCGGGCGCGACGTCCGCGGCCTCGGCGGGCTGCCGGGGCTGGGCAGAAGACTCGGCTATGCGCTGGGCCGGCTGGTCCGCCGGATGGCGCGCTAGCGTCTCGCCGCCCTCACCCTCATATCGGCGTCGCCTGCAGCCCGTGCGGCGCTGGCGGCTCCTGCGGCCAGGCGACGCGGTTGCGGCCCGTCCGCTTGGCGCGATACAGGCATTCGTCGGCGGTGGCCAGCAGCGCATCGGCCGACGGCGCGGCGGCGAAATCGGCGGTGGCGGCGCCGATGCTGACGGTCAGCGGCCGCGGCGCTTCGCCGCGCGCGTGCAGATCGGCGACGCGCCGGCGGATCTCCTCGGCGACCTCGATCGCGCCATGCAGGTGGCATTCTGGCAGCACCACGACGAACTCCTCGCCGCCGTAGCGCGCGCTGTAGTCGCCGAAGCGGTGGATGCGCCGCCCGAGCGTGCGCGCGAGCGCGCGCAGGCATTCGTCGCCGACCGCATGGCCCTGGCTGTCGTTGATGACCTTGAAGTGGTCGGCGTCGACCATCAGCACCGACACCGGATAGCGGTAGCGCCTGGCGCGGCCCAGTTCCTCGGGCAGCTTCTCCGTCAGGTAGCGGCGGTTGAACAGCCCCGTCAGCGGGTCGTGCATCGCCTCCTGCTCGTGGAAGGCGGCGCGCAGCTCGGCGTCGCGATGCAGGCGGAAGTTCTCGATCACCAGCGCGCCGATCAGCGCGGCGGCCGAGGCGAGGCTGAGAAGATGGCCGACGTACCAGCCGGCCGCGTAGCGGGCGGCGCCGGCGAGCGACAGCAGCACGTCGAGGGTGAACGCCAGCACCGCGAGCGCCAGCCACAGGTAGAGCAGCTCGCGCAGGCGCGTCATGTAGATCACCGCCATCAGCGCAAAGACGTTGAGCACGACGACCACCGCGCCGATGGTGCTGCCCGCGAGGCCGAAGTCGCTGCCGTCGCCGACGGCCGGCAGCGCGCCGGCGTTGGCGACGATGCCGAGGTCGATCGCCAGCGCCAGCAGGATGCCGATGGCGACCGGCAGCAGCGTGAACCACGAACTCCTCCCGCCGCCCTCGCGCGGCCGCCCGCCGGCCCTGGCCTTGGCGCGCAGCGCGAGCAGCACGAAGCAGGGAAAGCCGCCGTGCCAGGCGATCCACAGCCAGCGCGCAATGGCCGGCAGGTTTCCGCGCCGGGCGGCCGCCTGGAAGATCTCGGGCAGCACGAAGAACGTCGTCGCCGCCGCGACGGCGGAGAAGGCATAGCCGGCCGCCAGCCAGGAGAGCGCGCGCGCCGACGCGCCGGCCAGCGCCTGCAGCGCCAGGAACAAGGCGATCTGCGCGTCGAGCAGCACCACGCCGGCGAGGAACACGGCCTCGAACCAGGGCCGCTCGCCCCAGGACCGGCCGATGTCCGGCAGCGCCAGCGCCGCGATGCCGATCAGGACCAGGCTGCTGCCGCTCACCCAGAGCAACTGGCGGTCCTTCGCGGCGGCGGTGTCCATCATCATCGGAATCTTCGGCGCGCCGCCTCGAGACTAGGTCGCCGGGCCCGCCGTCACTGCCCGCTGCGCCGCTTCGCGAAGGAGACGGCGTAGGCCGGCGAGCGGAAGTTCAGTACCGGATCGTCGCTCGGCGCGATGCCGTCCGCCATGACGAGCGGATCGTAGTTGATGCCTTCGCACGCGGCGCCTTTCTGCGGCATCGCCGACTGGATGGTCAGCGTGCCGGCCTTGAACCGATGCCGGCCCTGCGGCCACAGCACGGTCGGATCGGCGACCGCATCGCCGGGCTCGCCGACCGTCACGATCATGTCCCAGCGCACCGGCCCTTGCCGGGTGCGGTCGATCAGCGCCCGCTCGAGGAAATCGCTGCCGGCGGTCTTCATCTGCTCGTCGCTGAGCCGCTTCTCGCCGTCCTGCGGCACGAACTCCCAGCGCACCAGCGTCGTCTTGCCGGCCTTGCCGATGAACTTGAAGGTGTGGATGCCGAAGTAGGCGCTGTTGGCCCAGCTCGGCGGAGGATTGTTCTTCTGCAGGAATTCCGACTGCGCGACGGCATCCGGATGGCTTTGCAGGAAGGCCTTCACCTTCGCCGGGTCGGGCTTGCCGGTGGCCGGATCGGGGCGCGTGGCGACGACGTTGTCGAAGAAGGTCTGCGGCGTGGCGGCGCCGAACATCGGCGTGCTGATCATCGTGATGTGCTGGATCCTGCCGCCCGGCGGGCGGAATTCGAGCGCCATGCCGCGCGGGTTCTTCGCCGTGTCGGGCAGCTTCGGATTGCCGCCGGCCAACGAGAACCGGGCCACCACCGGCACCGGCTTCCCGGAGAACAGCGCCGAGCGGCTGAAGCGTGCCGCCTCCTTCTCGCCGACGAACTCGCCGAGCGCGCAGGTGCCCTTGACATGGTTGCGCCGCTCGCCGGGATGCACGCCGAAGCTCTTCTCCAGGGCGTCGACCACCTGAGGCGCGGCGACGCCGCTCCCCGCCGCCATGCCCTGCCCGGCGGCGAGGCCGAACAGCACGCCCAGAACCGCACGCGTCTTCCTTCCGACCATCGCCGCCTCCTCTCCCCGGGGATGCCGGGCGCTATTTACGGTGAGGTTGATGCGTCATGCGCAGGTAGGGCTTCATCTTGCGGAAGCCTTCCGGAAACTGCTTCTGCGCCTCTTCGTCCGACATCGATGCGGGAACGATGACGTCCTCGCCGGGGTGCCAGTTGACCGGCGTCGCCAGCTTGTACTCGGCGGTCAGCTGCAGCGAGTCGAGCGTGCGCAGCACCTCGTCGAAGTTGCGTCCCGTGCTCATCGGGTAGGTGAAGATCGCCTTGATGTGCTTATCCGGTCCGATGAAGAACACGTTGCGCACGGTGGCGTTGTCCGCGGCGGTGCGCGCCTTCGGCTCGCCGCCGGCGTTCGGATGGATCATGTCGTAGAGCTTCGCCACCCTGAGGTCGGGGTCGCCGATCACCGGGTAGTCCATCTTGCAGTTCTGCGTCTCCTCGATGTCGCGCATCCACTTGCGGTGGTCTTCCACCGTGTCGATGGACAGCCCGAGCAGCTTGGCGTTGCGCTTGTGGAACTCCGACGAGAGCCTGGCGACGGCGCCGAGCTCGGTGGTGCAGACCGGCGTGAAATCCTTCGGGTGCGAGAAGAACACCACCCAGCTGTCGCCGATCCATTCGTGGAACTTGATCGTTCCTTCAGTCGATTGTGCAACGAAGTCCGGGGCTTCGTCGCCGATACGTACGGCCATTGTTTTGCTCCTTGTTGCGTCTCTTGGACTGCCGGGCGCCGCGATGGGCCATCGCCGACGCGGCGTTTGCCGACGCCTCGCGCGGCAGCCGCCGCGCAAGGGTTAGTCAAGGCGTCGCCGGTGAAGTTCAGGCCGGCAGCGCCGCGCGGGAACCGCCTTCCGCCATGGTGGTCTTAGGGGCGTTCCCGATTTGTCGGCGGCGGCCGCGTGCGCTCTTCCAGCCTCTACCCCCGTTCCTTCCTCCAACTGATCCTCTTGAGCAACGTGCTGGTGGCCATGCCGCTGCTGGGGGCGGTCGGCTACGCCTCGCTCAAGCTCGACGACCTGGCGCGGCGCAGCGGCGATGTCATGCGGCAGGCCTCGCTGGCGGCGACCATCGGCCGCTCGCTGCCGGAAGACCTCGACCGCATGGAGCGCAGCCTGCGCCAGTACGACGTGCTGCGCGATCCCGCCGTGCTCGACGACTACGCCGCCGCCCGCGACGAGTGGCTCGACGACCTCGCGGCCTATGCGGCCATTCCGCTCGCCGCGCCGGTGGCGCCGCGGCTCGAGGCGCTGCGCGGCAAGGAGGCAGCGGCCTACCGCGGCGCCGACAAGCGCGGCAAGGGCATCGCCGCGCTCGAGGCGGCGGTGGCCGAGGCGCGGCGGCAGACCGGGCCGCTGCTGTTCGCCGTCGACAACCTCGCGGAAACCGAGAACGAGGCCTACCAGGACGAGGCCGAGCGCTTGCGCATGCG
>DAIDAU010000140.1 GCA_027310465.1 Rhodocyclaceae bacterium | reverse complement strand
GGACGGCCCAGCGTGGCGGGCGGATGCCTGACGGCGCCCTGGATCAGGCCGAGCGATTTGGCGACCGCGTGGCCGAGGCGCTGCGCGCGATAGCCGAGGTCGACGATGGCGTAGCGCAATGCCTTGATGGTCGCCGGATCGGAAGCCGTGAGGAAGGCCATCGCCAGGCGCGTGCCGGGAGGCGTCTTCTTCTTGCCTTGGCTCCTCAGGAAGTTGCGCATCGCGACCGAGACGTCGCCGAAGTCGATATCGACCGGGCAGGGCTTGACGCACTTGTGGCAGACCGTGCAGTGGTCGGCGACGTCGTTGAATTCGTCGAAGTGCTGCAGCGAGACGCCGCGGCGCGTCTGCTCCTCGTAGAGGAAGGCCTCGACCAGCAGGCCCGTGCCGAGGATCTTGTTGCGCGGCGAGTAGAGCAGGTTGGCGGGCGGCACGTGGGTCGAGCAGACCGGCTTGCACTTGCCGCAGCGCAGGCAGTCCTTCACCATGTTGGAGATCTTGCCGATCTCCGACTGCTCCATGATCAGCGACTCGACGCCGAGCAGCGCGAACGAAGGCGTGTAGGCGTCGCGCAGGTCGGCCTGCGGCATCAGCTTGCCCTTGTTGAAGCGGCCTTCGGGGTCGATGCGCTGCTTGTAGTCGCGGAACGGCCGGATTTCGTCCTCGGTGAGGAACTCGAGCTTGGTGATGCCGATGCCGTGCTCGCCGGAGATCACGCCGCCAAGGCCCTTCGCCAAATGCATGATGCGCTCGACCGTCTTGTAGGCGGTCTGCAGCATGCGGTAGTGGTCGGAGTTCACCGGGATGTTGGTATGCACGTTGCCGTCGCCGGCGTGCATGTGCAGCGCGATGAACAAACGGCCGCGCAGAACCTCCTGGTGGATCGCGTCGATGCGCGCGAGGATCGGGCGGAAGGCGTTGCCGTCGAAGATCGTCTCGAGCAAGGGCTTCAGCTCGCGCTTCCACGACACGCGCACCGAGTAGTCCTGCAGCTTGTGGAACACCGTGTTGGTCGCCGGCTTCGGCTGGGGCACCGGATGCCAGGATGGTGCCTGTGGCTGCGGCGGCGGCGCCGGATGCCAGCGGCGCTTGGGCGGCCAAGGCGCGTCGAGACTGTCGAGCAGCAACTGCCAGCGGTCGCGCACCTCGTTGATCGCCTCGATCGCCTGGGCAGGACGATCGCCGAGGATTTCCTTCTTGTCGAGCGAGGCGTCGCCCAGGTGCAGCGGCAGCTCATTGGCCGGAGCGCGCAGGAACTCGGCGAGTTCGTTGCACAGCTCGATCTTGTTGGCGATCGACAGCTCGATGTTGAAGCGCTCGATGCCGTCGCAGTAGTCGCCCATGCGCGGCAGCGGGATCACCACGTCCTCGTTCACCTTGAAGGCGTTGGTGTGCTTGGAGATCGCGGCGGTGCGCGCGCGGTCGAGCCAGAATTTCTTGCGCGCCTCGGCGGAGACGGCGATGAAGCCTTCGCCGCCGCGCGAGTTGGCGATGCGCACGACTTCCGAAGCGGCACGCATCACGGCCGACTCGCTGTCGCCGACGATGTCGCCGATCAGCACCATCTTCGGCCGGCCGTGGCGCTTGGCCTTCGTCGCATAGCCGACGGCCTTGACGTAGCGCTCGTCCAAATGCTCGAGGCCGGCGAGGATCGCGCCGCCGGGCCGCGTCTTCATCAGTTCGGTGATCTCGACGATCGACGGCACGGCTTCCGCTACCGGCCCGAAGAATTCGAGGCAGACGGTGCGCGCCACCGGCGGCATCTTGTGCAGGATCCACACCGCCGAGGTGATGATGCCGTCGCAGCCTTCCTTCTGCACGCCGGGCAGGCCGGCGAGGAACTTGTCGGTGACGTCCTTGCCGAGGCCTTCCTTGCGGAACTTGCGGCCGGGGATGGAGAGGAATTCCTCGGAGATCTGCCGGCCGGCGTCGTCGAGGCGCTTCAAGCGGAAGGTGGCGGTCTCCTGGTCGTGGATCTTGCCGAGGTTGTGGTTGATGCGCTCGACATCGAGCCAGCTGCCGTCGGGCGTCACCATGCGCCACGAGGCCAGGTTGTCGAGCGCCGTGCCCCACAGCACGGCCTTCTTGCCGCCGGCGTTCATGGCGATGTTGCCGCCGACGCACGAGGCGTCTGCCGAAGTCGGGTCGCAGGCGAAGACCAGGCCGGCGCCGTCGGCGCGGTCCATCACGCGGCGCGTCACCACGCCGGCGCCGGTGCGGATCGTCGCGTACGGCTGGCTCAGGCCGGGCAGCACCTTCTCCTCGACCGCGCCCATGTCGAGCAGCTTCTCGGTGTTGATCACCACCGACAGCGGCGTCAGCGGCACGGCGCCGCCGGTGTAGCCGGTGCCGCCGCCGCGCGGGATGATGGTGAGGCCGAGCGCGATGCAGCCGCGCACCAGCGGCGCGATTTCCTCTTCGCTGTCGGGCACCAGCACGACGAACGGATACTCGACGCGCCAGTCGGTGGCGTCGGTGACGTGCGACACGCGCGAGAGGCCGTCGAAGCGGATGTTGTCGCGGCGCGTGTGGCGCGAGAGTTCGCGCAGCACCTTGCGGCGCAGCGCTTCGGTCTCGCCGAACCAGCGCTCGAAAGCGGCCACCGCCTTCTGTGCGGCGCCGAGCAGCTGCGCCACGGCCTCGTTGCCGCCGCGCCGCTTCTCGATCTCGCGCAGCCGGTGGCGCAGCGCCTCGACCAGCGCGGAGCGCCGGTCCGGGTTGGCGAGCAGGTCGTCCTCGAGGTAGGGATTGCGCCGCAGCACCCAGATGTCGCCGAGCACCTCGTAGAGCATGCGCGCCGAGCGGCCGGTGACGCGCTGGCTGCGCAGCTCGTCGAGCACCTCCCACATTTGCGGACCGAGCAGCCGGATGACGATCTCGCGGTCCGAGAAAGACGTGTAGTTGTAGGGGATTTCGCGCAGGCGGGCGGACATGAGCTGCAGGGACCAACGAAACACGGCTCGCCATTCTAACCCTCAACGGCGCCGCGCCATCGGCGTGCACCCGCTGCGCAAAGGTCCGCGGGAGCGGCGATTGGTCGGTCTGCGCGCTGCCTTACTTCCGCACCGACTGGGCCGCGACGCTGTCCGGCTCCAATGATGCCGAGAGCATATTGACGCGGTTGTCGGCGCGGGGCGGCTTGAGCTACCGCTACCCGGGCCCGCGCTACACCTTGCATCCCCTGTTCCAGCGCTACCTGCGCGAATGGATCGGCACGGCGTCAGCGGCTTGCGGCGCCATCGCGCGGGCAGCCCGATACTCACAAGCCGTCCGATCTAGGCATAATGCGCCATCCGTTTCCAATGGCATGGCGCGATGAACGCTTCACCTCTCCCGCGGCTGGCGATCCTCAACCTGCTGGTGGCTGCCGTCGGCGCCGGGCTCGGCCAGGGATGCCTGCTCGTCGGGCCGCACGGCGGCATCCTGCCCGCCCTATGGCTGCCGTCGGGCCTCGGCCTGGCCGTGCTGGCGCTGGGCGGCCCGCGCCTGCTGCCCGGCGTCTGGCTGGCGCAGGCGGCGGCGCTGCTGCCGCTCGCCGGGCCCGTCGCAGCCGCCGTGCTCGGCATCGGCGAAGCCGCGGCGGCATGGCTCGGCGCCGTCCTGCTGCGCCGCCTGCTGCCGCAAGGCGTGACGCAGGACATGTCGGCGCCGGCGCGCTTCCTGGCCGTCGCCTACGGCTGCGCGGCGCCGGCGGGGCTCGTCGGGCCGATGGTGCTGCGCTTCTTCGGCGCCGTGCCGCCGGGCGGCATCGACGCCGCGATCGTCGCGTGGTGGCTGGGCGGCGCCCTCGGCATCGCGGTGCTGGCGCCGGTGATCCTGGCGGCGCACGAAGCGGTCTCCGCGCGGCCGCGCGCGGCGCTCGGCAGCGCCGCGCTGATCGGCATCGCCGTGGCGACCGCGGCCGGCGGCATCCTGACTTTCTCCGGCCACGCGCTGCTCGCCAACCCGTATCTGCAGTCGGCGCTGCTGCTGCCGCCGCTGCTGCTGCTCGCCATGCGCTGCCATCCGGCGGTGGCGGCCGTGCTGAACCTGATCCTCGTCGCAGCCCTGGCGTACGGCGCGGGAGGCGCGTTCGGCCCGCTGCTCGGCGCGACGCCGCTGGAGCGCGACTTGGCGCTGCACGGCTTTGCGCTCATGTCGAGCGCCGGCGTGCTGTTCCTTGCCGCGCACGCGCAAGGCGTGCGCCGCATGGCGGCCGCGGCGAAGACCGGCGAGGAGCGCTTCCGCCGCCTGATCGCCCTGACCTCCGACTGGTACTGGGAGCAGGACGACACGCTGCGCTTCACGCGGCTCGAAGGCGCGGCCTTCGGCGACACTCCGGAACTGCAGTCGCGCTTCATCGGCAAGCGGCGCGAGGAATTGCCGGGCTTCGAGCCCTACAACATGAGCTGGGAGGCGCACCAGGCCGACCTCGACGCGCGGCGCGTGTTCCAGGGACTGGTGCTGCGCTACACGCGGCCGGAGGGCCGCACCAGCTACTACAGCGTCAGCGGCGAGCCGACCTACGATGCCGCGGGCCGCTTTTCCGGCTATCGCGGCGTCGGCCGCGACGTCACGCCGGAGATCGAATCGCGCGAAGCCCTGATCGCCAGCGAGCGCCAGTTCCACGACGTCGCCGACGCCACCTTCGAAGGCCTCTTCGTGCACGACTACGGCCGCATCGTCTTCGTGAACCGCGCCTGCGCCGAAATGGCGGGGCGCAGCATCGAGGACATGATCGGCCGCCCGCTGCTCGACTTCGTTCCGCCCGAGGAGCACGCGCGCCTCATCCAGAGCCTGGCCAACAACGACGCCCTGACGAACTACGAGACGGTCGGCCTGGCCGCGGACGGCCATCGCTTCCCGGTCGAGGCCTTCGGCCGGCCCTTCGTCTTCCAGGGCAAGCCGATGCGCGTCGCCGCGCTGCGCGACATCAGCGATCGCCTGCGCACCGAAGCGGCGCTGCGCGCGCAGATCGAATTCCAGCGCACGCTGCTCGATACGCTGCCCAACCCGGTGTTCTACAAGGATCGCGAGGGCCGCTACCTCGGCTACAACCGCGCCTTCGCCGACCTGCTCGGCATCGGCCCCGACGAGTACATCGGCAAGACGGTGGCCGACCTGGTCGCGGGCGAACGCGGGCACCAGTTGGCGGCCGGCGACGCGGCGCTGTTCGCGAACCCCTGCACCCAAAGCTACGAGGAAACCGTCGAGACGCGCCGCGGCCGCCGCGACGTCATGGTCTACAAGGACGTCTTCCGCGACGACAAGGGCGAAGTCGCCGGACTCGTCGGCATCTTCGTCGACATCACCGAACGCAAGAAGAGCGAACAGCGCATGCGCCGCTTCCAGGAGCTCTCGCCCGCGGCCATCGGCATCGTCAGCACCGCCGGCGAGGTGATCTACATGAATCCCGCGGCCTTCGAGCTGTTCGGCTACCGCATCGAGGAGGTGCCGAACATGGAGGTCTGGTGGCAGGTCGCCTATCCCGATCCGGTCTATCGCGCCGACCGCTACGCGGCGTGGATCGCCGCGGTCGAAGCGACGCTGCGCGAGGGACGCTACATGTTCCGCTTCGAGGGGCGCGTCCACTGCATGGACGGGAGGGACCGGTGGATCGAGACGATGGTGAGTCTCGGCGAGGATGAGATCTTCATGATCTTTACGGACCTCACGGATTACATCGTGCCGCCGATTGCGGCTTAGTTGGAAGGGGAGCGGGAGCGTTTAACCGCCAAGGGCGACGGGGGGGTCGTCGACGCTTCGTGTCCCCCGGCGGACATGGAGCGCAGCGGACCACCTCGTCGACACGAGCGCTCACAGCAGCGCATTCAGCCCAAGCGCGCCAACGGCTGCAATCAGAGCCTCTCCACCTGCTCCCGAATCTTCGCCGGCTCTTCGAGCCGCAGAATGCGCCCGACCTTCAGCGCCAGCTGCTCCGCGTCGGCCATGACGACATGGTGCTTGACCTCGAGGATCTGCGACGGATGCATCGAGAACTGGCGCAGTCCCATGCCGATCAGCAGCCGCGTCATCAGCGGGTCGCCGGCCATCTCGCCGCAGACGGCGACCGGCGTCTCGGCGCGGTTGGCGGTCTGGATGGTCTGCGCCAGCAGCTTGAGCACGGCCGGGTGCAGCGGATCGTAGAGGTGGGCCACGGCCTCGTCGGTGCGGTCGATCGCCAGCGTGTATTGGATCAGGTCGTTGGTGCCGATGGACAGGAAATGCAGGCGCTTGAGGAAGGGCGTCAGCGCCAGCGCAGCGGCGGGAATCTCGATCATGCCGCCGACTTCGACGTTCTCGTCGAACTTCACCTTCTCGGTGCGCAGCTGTTCCTTCGCCAGCCAGAGCATCATCAGCGTCTGCTCGATCTCGTTCACATGCGCCAGCATAGGCACCAGGATGCGCACGCGGCCGTATTGCGAGGCGCGCAGCATGGCGCGCAGCTGGGCGAGGAAGATCTGCGGCTCGGCCAGGCAGTAGCGGATCGCGCGCAGGCCGAGCGCGGGGTTGGGCGCCTGGCGCTCGGTGCCGCGCAGCGCCTGCGCGTCCTTGTCGGCGCCGATGTCGAGCGTGCGGATGGTGACGGGCTTGCCGGCCATGGCCTTCGCCACCGTGCGGTAGGCCTCGAACTGCTCGTCCTCGGACGGCAGCGTGTCGCGGTTCATGAACAGGTACTCGGTGCGGAACAGGCCGATGCCGGCGGCCTCGACCTCCTTCACCTGCACCATGTCCTGCGGCAGCTCGATGTTGGCCTGCAGCGAGACGTCGACGCCGTCGAGGGTCACCGCGCGCGCCGACTTCAGGCGCTTGAGCTTGGAGCGCTCGAGTTCCAGCTCCGACTTGCGCAGGCGGTATTCCTGCAGCACGCGCTCGTCGGGATCGACGATCAGCACGCCGCGCGCGCCGTCGACGATCAGCAGGTCGTCCTCCTGCACCAGCGGCCGCGCGTGGTGCAGGCCGACGACGGCGGGGATGGCGAGGCTGCGCGCGACGATCGCGGTGTGCGAAGTGGCGCCGCCGAGGTCGGTGACGAAGCCGCCGATCTTGAGGTTCTTGAACTGGATGGTGTCGGCCGGCGAGAGGTCGTGCGCCACCACGATCAGGTGCTCGTCGGCGCCGGCGCGGCGCGTCAGGCGGCGCTGCTTGCCCATCAGCGCCTTGATGACGCGCTCGACCACCTGCACGACGTCGTGCTTGCGCTCGCGCAGGTAGGTGTCGTCGATCTCGTCGAACTGCGCGGTCAGCATCTCCATCTGCTGCACCAGCGCCCATTCGGCGTTGCAGCGCCGCTCGCGGATCAGGTCCTTGGGCACTTCGGCGAGCTGCGGATCCTCGAGGATCAGCGCGTGAATGTCGACGAAGGCGGAGATCTCGGAGGGCGAGCCGGGCGCCGCCGAGTCCTTGCGCAAGGCGTTGAGCTCGGCCTTGACCGCCTCGACGGCGTGCTCGAAGCGCTCGACCTCGCGCGGCACGTCGCGCTCGCGCAGCTGGTAGTGGGCGACTTCGAGCGTTGCGTGCGAGACGAGATGCGCCCGGCCGATGGCGATGCCGGACGAGACCGCGAGGCCGTGCAGGGCGAAGGTCATGCGCGGCCCGCCATGCGCCTACTCGGTTTCGCCGAAGCGGTTGGCGATCAGGGCGATGATGGCGCCGAGCGCCTCCTCGGCGCGCTCGCCTTCGCAGTCGATGGTGACTTTCGCGCCCTTGCCGGCGGCCAGCATCATCACGCCCATGATGCTCTTGGCGTTGATGCGGCGGCCGTTGCGCTCCATCCAGACCTCGCACGGGAACGAGCCGGCCAGCTGGGTGAGCTTGGCCGAGGCGCGCGCGTGCAGCCCCAGTTTGTTGACGATTTCAGCTTCTGCTCTGGGCATGACGAGGTCCGGTGTTCAGTGAGTCAGCATATTCAGCACGCCGTCGCGCCCGCCGGCAATGGCGCGCGTCAGCAGCGTTTCCATGTCCTTGTCGCGGTACGTCAAGGCGCGCAGCAGCATCGGCAGGTTGACCCCGGCGACGCCTTCGACGCGCCCGGGCTCCAACAGCTTCAAGGCGATGTTGGCGGGCGTCGCGCCGTAGATGTCGGTCATCACCAGCACCCCGTCGCCGCTGTCCACCAGGCCGAGCAACTGGCGCGCCAGCGGCAGCACGTCGAGCGGATCGTCCTGCCCGGCGATGCCGAGCTGCGCGATCTGCGGCGGGCGCTTGTTCAGCACGTGGCAGGCGCATTGGATCAGGGATTCGCCGTAGCTGCCGTGGGTGACGAGGAAGAGTCCGATCATCGTGAGGGTGTTCCGCGAACCGGCGATTCTACCGGAACGCGAGCCATGCCAGCGTCAGCAGCGCCGCGATGCCGAAGAGCCATGACAAACGCCTGACCCAGCGGGCGTCGGCCTGCCGGTCGGCGCGGTCGGCGTCGGCGAGCCGGCGCAAGCGCCGCAACGCGGCAAAGCCGACGGTGCGCCGCACGGCGCGGTCGATCTCGGCATCGTTGCCTCCGGCCGCAACCTGCGGTTGCTTAACGTTCGCCGCGCTCACGTTAGCCTGCGCCGAAACTTCCGTTTTCATGGCTGTCCCTCCATCTTCAGGCGCGCCCGCATCGCATCGGTCATCTCGATCTTGCCGTCGGCGTCGACGCGCAGCGCGTGCGTGATGCCGAGCTTTTCCGCCATGGCGCGCCAGCGCGGCCCGGCCAAGAAGAGCGGCTTGCTGGCCCAGTCCGACCAGGTTCCCGCCTCGCGCTGCGGCGTGATCAGCACGGTGACGGCCTGCGTGCCCTGGGCCGGCTCGCCCGTGCGCGGGTCGATCAGGTGGCAGTAGCGGCGCCCGTTGAGCTCGAAATAGCGCTGGTAGTCGCCCGAGGTGCCGATGGCTTCGCCGTCGCGCAGGTCGAGCGTCGCCAGCGGCGCGGCCGAGCGCGGGCTCTGGATGCCGACGCGCCACGGCGTGCCGCCCTTCGAGCCGAGCGCCATGACGTTGCCGCCGATGTTGACCAGCGCGTTCGAGATGTCGTGGCGCCAGAGGATGTCGATGGCGCGGTCGAGCGCGACGCCCTTGAGATACCCGCCGAAGTCGAGCGCCACGGCGGGATTGCGGCTGGAGATCGTGTTGCCGGACACCACGACGTCGGCGATCGACGGCTTCGCGCGGACCAGCTTGGCCACCGCTGCCGCGTCGGGCAACTGCGGCTTGAAGCTGTCGTCGTGGAAGCCCCAGAGCCGGATCAGGTTGCCGATGCCGGGATCGAACAGGTAGTCGCCGCGCGCCGCGAACGACTGCGCCTCGCGCACGAAGCCGGCAAGCTCCGGCGCGACCTCGGGGCTCTTGCCGGCCGCGAACGCCTCGTTGAGCGACATCAGTTCGGAAGGCTGCCAGGCGTGATAGGTGCGATGCAGGCGGTCGAACTCGCGCAGCACTTCGCCGACCGCGGCGGCGGCCTGGTCCTGCGGCGCGTCCCACACCAGCACCTCGACGCGCGTGCCGAAGACGTAGGACTCCTGCGAGTACGTCTTCGGCGCCGGCTGGCAGGCGGCGAGCAGGGCGGCAAGGGCAACGATCAGGAAACTGCGCACGCCGCCTCCGGTCGGGTTGAAGAGAGGGAGGCCTCGTCGTGTCGGCGGCTGGCGGCGCTCGCGGGCGCTACGCCCCCGTTCGCCTTGCTCACGGGGCCCCCTCCGCTGCTCGCACCGCTATTTCCAAAGCATCGACAAAGCGATCGGCGACCGGGAAATTCGTCTGCTGCTCGATCTCGACGAGGCAGGTGGGGCTGGTCACGTTGATCTCGGTCAGGCAGCCGCCGATGACGTCGAGGCCGACGAGCAGCAGGCCGCGCGACCAGAGCAGCGGCTCCAGCGCCACGGCGATCTCGCGGTCGCGCGCGGAGAGAGGCTGCGCAAGGCCGGTGCCGCCGGCGGCGAGGTTGCCGCGGCTCTCGCCGGGTTTCGGGATGCGCGCCAGCGCATAGGGCACCGGTTCGCCGGCGATCAGCAGGATGCGCTTGTCGCCCTGTGCGATCTCCGGCAGGTAGCGCTGCGCCATGATCGTGCGCCGGCCCAGCCCGCTCAGCGTCTCGACGATCACGTTGCGGTTGGGGTCGTCGCGGCGCACGCGGAAGATCGAGCTGCCGCCCATGCCGTCGAGCGGCTTCAGCACGCAGTCCTGCATCTCGTCGATGAAGGCCTGGATCTCGGCTGCGTCGCGCGAGATCAGCGTGGTGGCGATGAACTGCGGAAACTCGGCGATCGCGACCTTCTCGGAGTGATCGCGCACCGCGCCGGGGCGGTTGAAGATGCGCGCCCCGTCGCGCTCGGCGCGCTCAAGCAGCCAGGTGGCGACGACGTATTCGAAATCGAAGGGCGGATCCTGGCGCATCAGCACGGCGTCGAACTGCGCGAGCTGCGCGGCGCTTTCCTCGCCGGCGACGTACCACGGCGTGCCGCTTGCGCGCGGCTCGACGCGCAGCGCGCGCGCCTGGACCGTGCCGTCGCGCCACGCCAACGTCTCGCGCTGGACCGTCCAGCAGCGGTGGCCGCGCTTCGCCGCCGCGCGCATCATCGCGACGCTGCTGTCCTTGGTCTCCTTGAGATGGTCGAGCGGATCGACGACGAAGGCGAAGTCCATCAGCCTGGACGCTTGCCGAGCGAAGCGAGCCGAACAGTCGCCTCCCCCGCGAGGGGGAGGCTGGGAGGGGGCGGGCCCATTTGCCGGTTTTCGGCGTCGTTCACCGGGAGTCCTCGTGTGGCGCCGTCCGTTCCAGTTCCAGGGCCGCCGCCAGCAGCGCGAGCCTAGCCACCACGCCGTCGGCGTAGAAGCGGTTGGGCGCCGCGTCGGGCGCCAGGCAGACGTCGGGCAGCAGGCAGCCGGTCTCGAAGGCGAGCGGCTTGAACTCCATGCCTGGCGCATTGAGGTTCTCGTCGCGGCCGCGCGCCGGATTGACGCGATAGAAGCCGCCGACGACGTAGCGGTCGATTATGTACACCACCGGCTCGGCCACGCCTTCATCGGCGGTCTCGAAGGTCGGCACGCCTTCCTGGATGATGACCTCGCTGACCTGCAGGCCTTCCTTGACCACCGACATCTTGTTGCGCTGCTTGCGGT